>JAFAGE010000039.1 GCA_023423015.1 Bacteroidota bacterium | reverse complement strand
AGTCGTCGGCAGCGTCAGATGTGTATAAGTGACTGATACAGGACACGTGATCCTGGAGAGTGTTTCGTTACCTATATTGAGGCTGTTGTAGTATTTATTCAATTGGTCCAGCCATTCATCGAATCTGTTGGCCTCGGGCATTAGAGCCAGTTGTTGCTTGAAATACAAGCTGTCCATTGCAAATAATGATTCCCGTGTTAATTTGAAAGGCCTAAATCCTCGCTTCCACTTTCCCGCGCCGATACTGATCAGTTTCTTAACCTTCGCCATCTTCGCAGATGCAAGGAAATATCCTGTATAAGCACCGTCACTAAAGCCTAATACAGTCACACTGTCCGTCGTCACAGCATTTACCACGGCCTCGACATCTTGGGCCTTGCGCTCGTAGGTTGAAGTTTCCGACCCCAACTCAGATTTCCCGTGACCGCGGGTGGAGACCGCAATTACCTGATAGCGCCTGGATAGACTGTCAATGAATTGACCCATTTCTAAAGGAGATCCTACTATTCCGCCGTGCAATACAACAATCGGGTCTCCCGTTCCGTAGACTTCGTAGTAAATCTTTGCATCGCCGACATCTACATATCTGCCAGCTTCTTTGTTTGCACCATAAGGAATAGCATTGACAGATGGTACTGCATCTTGCATAAAGTATCGTAGTCCAGTAGTATTTTCCTGTCCAAATATTGTATTCCAGGAAATTGTCAATAAAACGAAACAAAACGCTCTAACTACCTTCGGATTCAATAATAAAACGAAAGGGCTATTTGAAATTCTCTTTACCTCACACTTTTTCATTGGGAAGAAGTTTTAATGCTCAATAATTCTCAAATCAGAAAAAAAACCTTCAGTGCCAACATCTACCCACAAACCAATCTCTCCTGATCCATTTGCACCGAGTTTGAGATCGTTCACGATAAGCGAAGGCTCTTTGTTTTCATCAATAAAAAGCTTGGCTTGGGAGCCGTTTACGGCAATTCGCATGGTGATCCATTTGTTCATCTGCATATCAGTGTACGACTCATACTTTTCTGGGGCTTCTTTGCGCAATCGATCAAATTTGTAATCCGGATAGGCATAGTATTGAATCGCGTGATTTCTCCTAACCTGGTCATCCGAACGCGCGTTTGTCGGGCGAATATATATGCTCTCAAATCTGTTATTGTCTTTATCGATTCGAAAGGCGAGTCCTATAAAACCCCTCGCGAAATCTGGCGCATCTTTCAACAGCTTGCTTAAGACTTTCACTTCTATTATTCCATTCTTGAAGTTGATTCCTTTGATTTTAACAAACGTCGGTTCATCGAACTTCTTGATGCTCGAGTCTTTGATCACCCGTACTACATGCTTACCGTCCATCTTCTCAATCGACATAAAAACGTTTATTGGTTCCATACTGCTTGGTGTAAGCTCAATGGACTGAGCAGATAGATTGTTTACGATAACACTGAAGCAGCAAAAGAGTAGCGCGTAGGATTTCATTTTCAATGTTTAAATTCAATGAATAGATCAACGATCGCTTCTACTGCAAATGACTATTACTGAATAATCCAGCACCAAGATCAGAACCTAAAGTTCCTGGCTTGATATGGAGGTATAGTTTATTTGTTTTATCCTCTATCAACTCCAATTTACCGCTCTTTCTTACTAACACGTTTTTATTGATCCTCAGCTTTGTAGTGTCTGCCTTCTCTCCAAAATCCTGCGCACCACCGCCTTTATTTGCCAAAGAATTATATCCGACTATAACTGAGTTATCTATTGTATAGGATAGCTTTTGATCCTTGTCGAACAGCCATATCACGTTTGCGTTACTTACAACGTTGTTGTAAAACCTGAAGTCCTCTGTCGCTGACCACGTCCAAACTATGCCGCCGTAGCTATTTAATACCAAATTATGGTGGAAAGAGGAGTTTGAAGCAGGGCTGTACCACATCACGACAGCATCTTTTACTCCGTAGAAAACACAATGGTCAACTTCCAGATGTCTTCCATTTGCTAAAACGCCAAGATGGTTTGGAATGGCAAACTTGTCTCCAATAAAAAGACATTCCGTAATTCTGAGGTCTTCGAGGTTTTTACCTTCCCAGACAATGGGATAGTTTCTTATCAATATACCCGGTGCCGGGTTCTCATGTACCGGTTCTCCAAGTATTCGGAAGCCTTGAATAGTGACATGGCTGTTCTGTATTAGGACGCCGAAATTTTGGGCGCCAGTCACTTCACCTTTTTCATTCTTCTCAGCAGAAAACGGCATTGTTGACACGAGTACCGGCATGTCCGATGGATTCCAGTTTGAGTCGTTAGGCAATGTTTCTGCGCGTATAGTTAAGCGGTTATTTTTGGTGAACTTCCAATTGATTGGGTTGAAATCCGCGGTTGTTGGCATGCCATACACGCCCTTAGACAGGTAAATGGTAATTGGTCCGCTTCCTTTTGCGCTATTCACCCTTTTTGCGGCTTCATTCAATGTTAATAAAGGACTTTGCTGCTCTCCTTTGTTGCTGTCATTACCAAGGTTTGCATTTACGTAGATTTTGCGGTGAGTTGCCAGCTGTAGATTAGCGGGGGTATCCTGGCTATAAGATAAGACTGAGGTACATAAAATAAGACAGATTGCTACAATTGCTTTTTTCACTGCTTTTGTTTTTTGTAAAATGTGGTTAGTTGAGAAGCCTTGTTAACGGGAATTACACCTTAGCCTTGGCTTCTGAGACTGTTACAGCTTTTCCCAACGCGCCAAACTCGTGAAGATCACCGAATACCTCGATACGGATCGACTGATCCAGGCCGCCAATGCGGACGGGTTCGAAACCATTGTCGCGTATGAGCTGTTCTATTTCGTTGTTGATGCTACTATCGTCCGTTGCATAAAACAAGACAGCCTTCTCAGGTTGCTGAAAAGCAGCGCCGGAGAGCGAGCCTGCACCCAAGGAACCAAGCGCTTTAGCAAGTTTTGCACCTTTGGGGAGCTGAGTAGATAAAATTTGACCCGATGATTCATTCTGACCAATGATCTTTTTAAATCCGCCTTTTTCATCCGGAGCAATTGGATTAGATGGGTCAACAATAATCTTGCCTTTGAGCTCAGAAGCATATTGCTTGAGGAAGTCTTGAATATGGTTAAAATAAATTGCAAGAACAATAATGTCAGCCTCTTTGATAGCTGCGGGAACTTCTAATGGTTGTGCTAAATTGCCCAACTTTTCTGCCAGGGTTTTTGCCTTTTGAAAGGTCCGATCGGCAATTATTACTTCTCTCTTGCCATTAACCAGATTGGATGCTACTGCGCCGCCAATGTTTCCGAGGCCAATGACTGCAACTTTGGATTTGTTTGTTTCTTGTGCCATAAACTATTTCTTTTTGATTTGTTACTGAATTGTGAGTGCAAAGGTGTATCAATCTGCACCCAGCGTCCAATGACCTGGTATAAGAAATAGTCTTGATGTAGTTTAAGACTTCGACCTACGCGGTTTACTCATCTTCCCCCGAAGTCGGCTTAGGAACTCGGGAGTAATGCCTAAAAAGGAGGCGATTTGAACCTGTGATAGTCGGGAGAGAAGGTGAGGGTACTGTTCAAGAAACGACTGGTACCGTTCCTCTGCTGTCGAACTTATGTTTTGGAGCAAACGCTGCTGAAGCCTGATGAAGCTATTTTCAACTAAAACCCGAAATATGCGATCGAATTTCGGTGCGTGCAAGTAGAGATAAACAAGCTCGTCACGGGTAATCTGCAATACGACTGTATCTTCAAGTGCGTCGATATTCAGACTTGACGGCTTCATTTCATGAAAGCTTCCAAGATCGTTAATCCAATAGTTTTCAGACGCAAATTGGAGAATGTGGGTATGTCCCTTATCGTCGATCTTATACATTCGAAGGCAGCCCCTTACTACGAAGTTGAAGTAAGTGCAGACGTCCCCCTCCTGAAGAACAAACTGCCGTTTGCGATAAAGCCGTGGGTGGAACCTTTCTTCAACCATTTCCTTTTCCTCCTTTTTCAGTGGAATGAAGTTGTTGAGATACGTAAGTAGAGGCTCAATTGATGGTTGTGCTACGTTCTCGCCCATATATATGAAACGCCTTGTCGGTCTTGCTTAAGTTAATTACCAGTAGCAAGTTAGTGAATCTACGCCGCAGAAGTCGCTTAGCCCCACTTCATTGACGTCATAGTAAGTGATGCGGCAACCGTTTTGTCATTGAAGAAAGTAACTGAGTCATTGCTCTCGTTCAACCCTAAAGTATAAATCAAGGGCAGGTAGTGTTCCGGTGTAGGGATCGCCAGTAAAGCTTCCTTGCCAATCGTATGATAATTTATCAGTGGTTTATGGTTACCCTCAACAATCAGCTGCTTGAACTTTTCATTCATCATCAAAGCCCAATCGTATCCATATTGCTCCTCGTTCAATCTGTCCCATGCTGCCACCCTCAGATTGTGAACCTTCTTACCACTTCCAATAATCAACACTCCCTTTTTGCGTAATGCAGTCAAATTCTTTAGCTAACTCATAATGGTATCGTGGATCTTTAGTGTAATCAATACTTAGTTGCAATACAGGAATTTCAGCAGCGGGATACATATGTCTTATGATGGTCCACGTGCCGTGATCCAGTCCCCAATCGTGGTCTAACTTTACGTTTGCAGTTCGGATATTTCTTTTGCTAACGCTGGCTTGCCTGGCGCAGGATATTGAACATCAAAAAGCTCTTGGGGGAAACCTCCAAAATCGTGTATGATTTTGGGAAAATCCATTGCCGTAACTTTCTTAAAAAAAATTAAATTCTCAAAGTCGTATAGATCAGTTCAAACTGCGATAATCACTCGGGGTGTAACCTGTTCTCTGCTTAAACAATCGGTTGAAATGCTGGGGATACTTAAATCCTAACTCATAGGCAATTTCACTAATCGACTTCCCCTGCTGAAACATCCTCTCCTTAGCCACATCGATTACTTTCGATTGAATAAATTCCTGCGCGGTTTTACCTGTTTCTTTTTTGATCAAGTCTCCAAAGTAGTTTGGCGACAGGTTGAGTTCAGCTGCACAGGAAGCAACAGTTGGTAACCCGTCAGTTTGCGGTTTTTCCGATTGAAAGTAGCTGTTAAGCATATTTTCAAACCTCTCAAGTATGCCTTTATGAACATCATCTCGGGTAATAGACTGCCTTTCATAAAAGCGGATACAGTAATTCAGGAACAATTCAATATTCGCCACAATGAGTCTGCGGCTGTGTTTATCAATCGCATGCTGCAGTTCATATTCGATTTTGGAGAAGCAGTCAAAGACGATCTTTTTTTCTCGTTCGGATAAATGCAGTGCTTCATTAGATTGATAACCGAAGAACGTGTAATCCTGAATGTGCTTGCCCAAAGAAGTGCCGTGTATTAGATCAGGATGGAAGATCAGTGCATAACCTTTGGGCTGGAAAATCTCTCCTGTATTTTCTACCCGTACTACCTGTCCAGGCGCGATAAAAATCAGCGTACCTTCCTGATAATCGTACGTCTTATTGCCATAACGCAAGTCTCCACACTTCACCTCTTTTAGGAAGATGGTATAAAAACCAAAGTACATATTTGAAGCATGCCTTGGATCTGCTTTCGACAGATCAACCACATTTACCAAAGGGTGCAATGTTTCATTGTTGTTGAAAACATTGTAGTCGTTTATTGTTTCGAACCGGCGAAGGTTGGTCATAAAATGCTATTATGACAGCAAAGTTACCGTCTTATTGGATGTGTGTAAAGCAAGATAGTCTCCATCAGTAAAAATGGTAACGAAAACAGTAATCCATATAACTTTTGTCCGTGTAAATGACATGACCTTTGCATCAATTATTTTAGAATATACATGGAGAAAAGAAAATTGGGACCTGGTGGCCTGCAAGTATCTGAACTTGGGCTCGGGTGTATGGGACTTAGTTACGGGTACGGTCCTGCCATAGACAAAGTGGAGGCCATCAAACTAATACGGGCAGCTTATGATAAGGGTGTTACATTTTTTGATACTGCTGAAGCATATGGGCCGTACGCAAATGAAGAACTCTTAGGTGAAGCTATTGCGCCATTTCGTGAGAGTGTTGTTGTCGCAACAAAGTTCGGTTTCAGCTTCGGACCAGACGGTAGTCAGTCAGGTTTAGTTAGCAAACCCAATCACATAAAACAATATGTTGAATCCGCCCTGAAAAGGCTGAAAACTGACACGATAGATTTGCTTTACCAGCACCGCGTCGATCCAGACACGCCTATTGAAGATGTTGCTGGTACGGTAAGAGATTTGATACAACAAGGGAAAGTGAAACATTTTGGGCTTTCAGAGGCAGGAGTACAGACGATCAGGAAAGCACATGCTGTTCAACCTGTCACTGCTCTACAAAGCGAATATTCACTTTGGTGGAGGGATCCTGAGCACGAAATACTCCCCACGCTTGAAGAACTCGGGATTGGTTTTGTTCCTTTCAGTCCGTTGGGAAAAGGCTTTCTGTCTGGAAAAATTGACGAGAATACAACTTTTGATAAAAGCGATTTTCGAAATATCGTTCCCCGATTTTCTGAGGAAAACCGCAAGGCGAACCAGCAACTGGTAAAAGTGCTGGAAATGATTGCAGAAGATAGAAACGCTACCCCAGCTCAAATTGCATTAGCGTGGTTGCTGGCGCAAAAACCATGGATCGTACCTATTCCAGGTACAACGAAGTTGCACAGACTTGAAGAGAACTTGACGGCATCGCAAATCCATTTAACACAAGCGGAGTTGGGTAGCATTGAAAATGTGCTATCACATATAGAAGTGAAGGGAGATCGTTATCCCGAACACCTGCAAAAACTGGTTGGACGATAGTTGTTGTGACTTGTTGGTATTGTAAGTCAATATATAAAATTAAACATTGATGATTATGAAATTACCGATGCTTGTGTTTGTTGTCTTAGCAATGATTTCACAAACGGCGTTTGGTCAGCAAGTCGTCTCATCGAAAAATGCTACAAAAGCCGAACAGGAATTAATCTCACTGTCTAAGCTGAAGTGGAAATGGATGGCGGATAGAACAGTTGACAGTCTTTCGGACCTGTTTCATTCACAATCGATGTTTGTTCATATGGGAGGAAGCTGGGGCAAACAGCAAGAAATCGATGTTATACAATCCGGACGCATCTGGTATAAAAAAGCGGATATTTACTCAGCTTCTGTAAATATCATAGACAGTACTGCCATTTTGCTGAATGATATTGACCTGGTGGCTGTCGTAGGAGGAAATGAAGTAGTTAATCCGTTTATGGTAACTGAGGTATATATCAGGCAGAATGGAAAATGGAAAATGGGCTCGCTTACTTTTTCGAGACTTATGCGACAAGTAAAAAGCGGTACTAAAAGCGACAGTAGTAACAATAAGCAGTGATACCGTCGATATTATTGGCACCATAAAAAATATTTTATATGAGAGGGTTTGTTGCAATCATTTTATTGATCATTGTTGGAATGGGGTGTACATCACCGAAAAAGATTTCTTCTATTGACGATGATAAAAAAACGGAAACCGGGATCATTCAACTCTCCCGGGAGAAATGGCAATGGATGGCAGACAAGAATGTAGATAAACTTGCTTCCCTTTTTCACGATAAATCGAAGTTTGTGCACATGAGCGGTACCTGGAAGAAAAGCCAGGAACTGGAAATCATCAAAACCGGAAGCATCTGGTACAAGAAAGCCGATGTTCATGATTTTGCGGTAGAAATTGTCGGCGATGTAGCCACCGTTTGGAACCGCATCACATTAACCGCAGTAGTTCGTGGCAACGATGCTATAAATCAATTTACCGTCACCGAAGTCTATTTAAAAGAAGGATCAGATTGGAAATTGCTCGTGCTCACATTTAGTAGTGTACGCGACACCCATAAGATTGAACATTGATAATTGCTGCAATATTTGCACTGTTCAGCGATCAGCGGATGGAGACGGCGGACCCTGGTGTTTGTGCAGGGCGCTATCTGCTTTATCCGAAATGACCAGCTGACGCACTTCTCCTTTTTCCCAGGCGTTAGCCATCGGATCTACAACAGGCATGGGTATATCGGCCCTGTTTTTCTTCTTTTCTGCGGATGAAACATTAAATCGTTTGTCTCTCGCAGAAAGTAACTCAGGTTTCAACTGACCATCTTTGGTAAATCCCATCATTACCTGCGGAGCACCAACCGGAAGGCTCCTGTGCTGGTCGGTATGCCAGGTGTGAATGATTTTACCGTAAGTGGAAACAAGCTTTTCCATTAGCTCATGTTCGGCAATCTCAGGTATGCCGGGTGCTATTAACGTACCCGACTTTACTTCGTAATGGTGGGAATGCCATAATTTTTTTTCTTCATCCCGCAGTGTCTTAAAAGCTTCTCCGAAACTATGTATTCGACACCCATAATCTTAGCATCGTCTCCATTTCCATCGTACATAATTGCCTGGTACATGTCTTCATTTATCTGCGACACATAATGATGTGCCTCCATTTGCGCGTTGATATTTCCGTTGTAGAAATGGAATCCGTCGAGATATGCGTTTATTTTTTTCAATGGACCCTTATCCTGTAGCAGATCCGCACCTGCTTCGAGCGTTTTTGTTTTAGCGTCTTTTTTGCCTCCCGGGGGCCTCAACGTTTGAACCCGTATTATCCCCGCCGCACGCAATCAGCCCAAAAGAAAGTGCCATTACCATTGTCAGATACCGCATAGAAGCCGTTTTAAATGGAAATCGTTTATCGTATGTGTCAGAAATAAAGCACGCGAAATTCATGCCCGCTCGCCAGAACTCCTTCAACAACATTCTTCACCCCAAGGTGCGACTCCTGTATGTTGCAGTGAACTACTGCCTTTTTCGAAATTGCTTATGTTGGTTCTTCAAAGCTCCACAGATAAGTATCAACCGGATCTAGTATCCCTTCCTCAACATTTCTGCATATTCGTTTGGCAAGGGACTATTTTCAACCGCCTTTGCAGCTTTTTCTACATCATAGTCGAATCGAACAAACTCTACCCCGATAGCTTCTTTGCCAGATATGCTGCTATCCGCATTCAATGTAAGTAGTACATAGCAGCCCTTCGGGTTACCATCTTTAGGTTTCCCAACGGAACCGATATTGATAGCATGGCGATAGTGGATGTTGCCTGTTGCTTCAGAGGGCATAACCCGGTGATATGGCTTGTGCGTATGGCCAAAGCACATAATGTCGGCATCCGCCTGTTCCATTATACGTATCAGGCTTTTTTCATCCCTGTCTTTAAACAGGTATTCATTTATTTTTCTTGGGCTGCCATGCACTAAAAGAAGATTTAGTTTATCGTTATTTAACTGGAACTCGATCCTGATGTGAGCGGGCAACGTTCTTAAATATTTTCTTTCATCTGGTTTCACAATAGAGTTAGTAAAAGAAATGGATATTTTACCCATGTCTTTTTCCGATTCAGTCTTGTAAGCACAACCACATTCATCACTCATCAAACCGATTCCCTGGTCGTAGTTGCCTGCGATGGTGGGGATGCTCCTTCTCCTTATTTCAGCTATCACTTCGTTTGGCCAGATATTATATCCCACCAAATCGCCGAGGCAGTAAATTGCGTCAGGTTTTTCGTTTTCAATACTCAACAAACATGCTTCCAGCGCGGGAAGATTTGCATGTATGTCGCTAAAGAGAGCAATTTTCATCTTATTATGTTATGCATTATGTAATTGTTTCTTCATATAATAGTTGCGCCTGAACCAGAATGCCACATTTACCAGGGCTATCAAGGCAGGCACTTCAACAAGGGGACCAATCACACCTGCAAATGCCTGACCGCTGTTGATACCAAATACGCCGATAGCTACAGCGATGGCAAGTTCAAAGTTGTTTCCGGCTGCTGTAAACGCAATCGAGGCATTTGTTGAATAATCCGCTCCCAGTTTTTTGCCGATAAAAAGGCTCACAATGAACATTATTGCAAAGTAGATCACCAAAGGGAGGGCGATTCTCAATACGTCGAGCGGGATCCGTACAATCATCTGACCCTTTAAGCTAAACATTACTATTATCGTAAATAACAAAGCGATCAGAGTAGTAGGAGAGATGACAGGAATAAACTTTTCCTGGTACCAGACTTCACCCATCACCCTGCGCAGAATTAGTCTGGTTAAAACACCAGCGGCGAAAGGAATGCCAAGATAAATCGAAACACTCTCAGCAATCTGGCCGATGGTGATGTTTACTTCTGAACCTTCGATGCCGAACAGGGGTGGCACTAAGGTTATAAAAACATAAGCATAGACGCTATAAAGCAGCACCTGGAAGATGCTATTTAAGGCCACCAATCCTGCAGCATATTCGCGACTGCCTTCGGCAAGTTCATTCCATACAATAACCATCGCTATACATCTTGCCAGTCCAATTAAGATTAAGCCTACCATATATTCCGGATACCCATGGAGGAAAATAACGGCCAAGAGGAACATCAGGATAGGCCCTATTACCCAATTTAGAAGCAACGACACTCCAAGCACTCTTGTGTTTCTAAATACATCTTTAAGCTTTTCATATTTTACTTTGGCAAAGGGTGGATACATCATCAGGATCAAACCGACGGCTAACGGTATATTGGTTGATCCTGATGAGAATGAATTGATAAAACCCGATGAAGAGGGAAAGAAATAGCCTGTAGCCACCCCGGTGCCCATCGCTAAAAAAATCCACAATGTTAGATACCTGTCCAGGAAACTTAGCTGTTTTCGGCCGTTTGCGGGTGCACAATGGTCTGCTGACATAGTCTCTGATCTTCTTTCTTTTAGCACACTACGATTGAGTGCACTGTCAATTTCTTTCACAAAAGCACTTAACGAAATAGTGCAGTTAAAGGAGGCTGATCCTGTGGCTTCGTTTTGATCCGTTGCGTTTACAGGTAACCCGGCTGCCGGAGTGCCATTATAAAGTTCTTGTTCTGAGAGATACGGGTTTTTTGCTTCTGCTTATTTGCCACATATCCGATGTTGAAAAAGATTGCTGATGGCATTTGTAATTGTTTTCTACCTGCTGACCCGATACATCATAAGAAGTTTTGCAGTAGTTAACGAAGCACTGTGTTCCGGTGTTTACCGGTTGGTCATAATTGTTCATAAAATGTATGTTGTATTTTTATAAATGGGTTTTTATTATTTGCAGCAATCGGTTCCGCAACAAGCCTTTTCCTGTTCAGGCTTTTCTGCATAAACGGTAATGCTCTTTATGCCTGTGCCGGATTGGCGGAAGGCTATAATCTGTTCGGGTGAAAGGTATTGGCTTAAAATATCGTCCGGGATGATAATTGTTTTGTCTTTCTGCACAACGATGTTTTTAAAACCATTTGAGTGTACGAGTTCCAGGTACACCTGTTTTTGAATGGCTCCGGACACGCAACCTGCATACATTTCTGCAGCGTCCTTAATTTCTTTTGGCAACTCACCTTCCAGCACAATGTCTGAAATGGAGAAATGCCCGGCTGGCTTCAGCACTCTGAATATTTCTTTGATAACAGCGTTTTTATCGGGCACGAGATTCAAAACGCAATTGCTGACGATTACATCCGCGGTGTTTGAGGAAACCGGCATTTCTTCAATATCCCCTTGCCTGAATTCCACATTGTGGAAGCCTCTTGCTTCAGCATTCTGCCGCGCCCGCTGAATCATAGCAGGAGTAAAGTCGATCCCAATGACCTTTCCCGTTTCTCCCGTTTCGTGTCTGGCTATAAAAGCGTCGTTTCCTGCACCACTACCGAGGTCGATAACCACATCGCCTTTCCTGATTTTTGCAAACTGCGTGGGTAATCCGCATCCTAAACCGAGGTCAGCATCCGGATTATACCCTTCCATTGCCGTATAGTCGTCGGCCATGACGCTATAAACATCTGTGCTGCAACAACCGGAGCCGCAGCAGGAACTTTGGTTTGATTCCTTATCCTGGAGAGCAATCTGGCCATATTTTTCCCGGACCAGTTCTTTTATCTGAGATGTAGTTGTCATAACGCTTGTTTTAATTGTTATATTACGATGAATAAGTATAAAAATTTTAGCAGCAGTGCTCTGTTGAAGAAATTTCCTTAAAGAAACTGCTGAACAGTTCTCTGTATTGGTTCCACACTTTAGGATTAATACAATAGCAAACGCTTGCTCCCTCAATGGTACCCTGAATAATTCCTGCAATTTTCAATTCCTTCAGATGCTGAGATGTGGTAGCCTGGGCGAGACCCAATTCATCTACCAGGTCTCCACATACACACGCATTTCTCTTCACCAGGTATTGCAGAATAGCGATCCTCGCCGGGTGGGCAATCGCCTTAGCCATATTTGCCAGTCCATTCTGCTGTTTCGTAAACAAAGTTGATTTTGTTGCTCCCATATTGCAATATTACGATAGATATTTATTCAAATCCAAATTTTTTTTTGAGAAGCCAGATACCATTCGGAAATATCCTGGTAAAAGTGTCTTCCTGCACCAGGGATTTATCCGCACCCAACACCATAGCTTTGTAAAATAATTCTTTCGGCCATGGCGCACGAACAGCATCACCATCCCGGGAACCAGCATTCTTCATCACATGAAAATAAGAATGAAGACCGCCATCAGCATAGTGGCCCCGCAAAACACGATCATCATGTGTCGAAGAAAGATCATCAACATCATGAAAAAGATGCCGGCAAACATCGCCAACATGCAGGAGGCACACATGCGCATCGGAATGAAATAGATCCCGATAAACATGGGCATGATGAACATGCCGGACATCATGCGGAAGACTTTCTCAAACGTTTCTGGATTTGTGTCGTTCTCACAGTTCCTGTTCTGCTCCTTTCGCACATGATCCGGCAGTGGCTGAACCTAAAAATTGCTTTTCCGGGAGATAAATGGGTGCTACTTATATTAAGCACCGCCATTTTCATTTACGGCGGCGCACCATTTCTGAAAGGGTTTGTTGCTGAACTGCGTTTCAGAAACCCGGGCATGATGACGCTCGTAGCTGTTGCAATCACCACAGCTTTCCTCTACAGCGTTGCAGTTATTTTCGGATTGCCGGGCATGGACTTCTTCTGGGAACTGGCTACACTTATCGATATTATGCTGCTTGGCCACTGGCTCGAAATGCGGTCTCAAATGGCAGCATCAAGAGCATTGGAGAGTCTGATTGAACTGATGCCCTCAATGGTACATGTTGAACGAAATGGTGAAGTGTACGACATGCCACTGCAGGAATTAAAACTTGATGACATTGCTGTCGTCAAACCGGGAGAGAAAATACCGGCAGATGGCTTCGTGATTGAGGGATCGTCGTATGTAAATGAAAGCATGATGACGGGCGAAAGCATGCCCGTTAAAAAAGAAACCAACAGTAGAGTAATAGGTGGTGCTGTAAACGGCGATGGAATGCTTCGCATTAAAGTGACTGGAACAGGAGAGAGCAGTTATCTGAATAAAGTGATCGGACTTGTTCAGTCGGCACAGGCAACCAAATCGCGGACGCAGAATCTTGCCAACACGGTTGCGAAATGGCTGACTATCGTTTCATTGACTGTCGGATTTGCCACGTTCATTGCATGGATTGCAGGGGGGGCTGAAATTGCATTCGCACTTGAACGAATGGTTACAGTGATGGTAACTGCATGTCCTCATGCATTGGGTGTGGCTATTCCCCTTGTCGCTGCAATTTCAACATCTGTTTCTGCAACACACGGTTTATTGATCAGGAACAGAACGGCATTTGAAAATTCAAGGAAACTCACGACAATTATTTTCGACAAAACGGGAACGCTAACCAAAGGTTCGCACGAAGTGCAGCAGGTAATTCCCATTAATAACAGTTATTTACCCGATGGAATTCTGCAATTTGCCGCAGCTGTTCAGCAACATTCGGAACATCATATTGCACATGGAATTTTGCGAAAGCTTAAGAATAACAACCTTGAATTGTGGCGTTCATCCGAATTTCAGTATATGCAGGGAATGGGAGTGTCTGCAATCGTTCATGATAAAAAGGTTGTTGCTGCAGGACCGAATTACTTTTCAGGCAATCATTTGTCCATTCCGGAGATTCCCGATGCTATAGATCAAAGTGCAGAAACCATCAACTTTGTATTGATAGAGGGGGAGCCTGTTGGAATAATTTCCCTCGCTGATTCAATCCGCGAAACCTCAGCAGAAGCCGTGCGGGTTTTGAAGTCGATGAACATAAAATCATTTTTGCTTACAGGCGATAACGAAAATGTTGCACGTGCTGTTGCTTCGAAGCTGAATATGGATGGATATCTCGCAAACGTATTGCCGCATCAGAAGCAGGAAAAGATTAAGGATTTCCAGGCCAAGGGTGAGGTGGTTGCCATGACAGGCGATGGTGTAAACGACGCTCCGGCCCTGGCGCAGGCCGATGTAGGTATCGCAGTTGGATCAGGCACCGATGTTGCTGCAGAAACTGCAGACGTGATCCTGGTAAACAGCGATCCGATGGACGTGGTCCAAATGATCTCATTCGGACGTGCTACATACCGCAAGATGATTCAAAACCTTATCTGGGCCGTTGGCTATAACGTTGTGTCGATTCCGTTGGCTGCGGGTTTGCTGCACCCGGCTTTTTTGCTTAGCCCGGCAGCCGGTGCCGTGCTTATGAGTGCAAGCACCATTGTTGTGGCAATTAACGCACAATTGCTTAAAAGGAAAATGGTTTGATACATTTGCCACCTGCCACGGGTATTCGCTGTACAAAACAGCTGTGCAAATTGAGAAGGAAAGTCCTTCTATAGCTTTACATTAGTCCGTCGCTGTTCGACCACACTTTCATAATCAGGAAAGCAATACATTCGTTGCGAACAGACATTATAATAACCGGAGTTCAATGACAACATTCAACCGAAGAACGTTTCTAACCGCATTATCAAGTGCCTCTGCGGGTTTAATTGTTTCAAATACCCTTTTCGCTTCCCTGAAAATAGACGAGCATGTTCAAGTGGAGATCGCACATGGTCGCTTGCGTGGCATAAGAAGTAAAGGAGTGAATATATTCAAAGGGATACCATATGCCGGAAGAACATCCGGGGACCATAGATTCAAAAGACCAGCAAAACTTGACCCATGGAAAGGAGTTCGTGACGCCTTGCAACTTGGTGCTCCTGCTATTCAGCCGCCAAATCAAACATACGGGCTAAATGAGCCCCCTCCGGATGAAGACTGTTTGTTTTTGAATGTTTGGACGCCAGCAAATGACAATAAGAAGCGCCCTGTAATGTTCTACAATCATGGAGGAGGTTTTGCCACAGGCTCTGGTGGTTCTGTTGCACAGGACGGTGCAAACCTTGCTCGCTACCATGACGTGGTAGTAGTAGAAACGAATCATCGGCTCGGAATAATGGGGTATTTGTATCTCGATGAGATTGCGGCTTCTGAATATGCCGGATCGGGAAATATGGGTATGTTAGATATTGTCGAAGCATTGAAATGGGTTCATGATAATATCGACATGTTTGGTGGTGATCCATCAAACGTAATGATATGGGGTGAATCTGGTGGAGGTGCAAAGACGTCTTGTCTATACGCGATGCCAGATGCCGCACCATTCTTTAATAAGGCTTCGATTGAAAGTGGTCCAGGCATACGAATGATTCCCAAAGAAGCAGCAACGGAGATGACTGCAATTGTTCTGAAGGAATTAAATATTTCACCAAAGGATTGGCGTAAGCTGCTTGAAGTACCGACACGGGATTTATTGGCATTACAAAGCAACATGCCGGCACTGGTTGCAAAAGCTGGTTTTGCAAAGTCTAAAGGTCAGGTTGGATTTGTTCCCGGATCGTTTTCCCCGGTGGTTGATGGCCTGGTTCTTCCTTATCATCCTTTTTCGCCTTCGGCACCCGAAATTTCGAAGGACAAACCTTTGATAGTAGGATGGAATGAAGATGAGTTCACATTTTTTGCGATGGTTATGAAGGATACAGAAATGTTGAAAGGAGATTTCCCTGATCTTGAGAAAAAACTTGAACCTCAATACGGATCAAACACGAAGAAACTTATTGATACATACAGAGAAACCCGGCCTGAAGCATCAGCGGCGGACATCTGGATAGCTATTCAGTCAATGAATATGTTTGGTTTTGGCAGTGTGATAATAGCGGAACGCAAAGCACAGCAAAATGCTGCACCAGTATATTTATATAATCTGGGCTATAAGTCCGAGAATAAGATTCCCGGTACCGATCGCCCACTTGGCAGTCCTCACGTAATAGATATCACTCTGAAATTCAGAAATGAATTGCCTGGAGCGGCACCGGGCTTTTGGGCAGGTAATCGGCCGGAAAGATTTGTCGCATCTAAAAACATGGCTGAGTTCTGGACTTCATTTGCACGCGCAGGGAAACCAGTTGCCGAAAATGCGCCTCAATGGATTCCTTATAATCTGACAGATAAACCGACAATGAGGATAGATGAAAAGTGCGAAGTAATTAACAGGCGGTTTGAGAAGGAAATTGACGTTTGGCGTACGATACAGACTTTATAGAAAAAGAGAGGTTTACGATTCCGGCAGAATGTTCGGCGCCATCTGTCTGTAAAATAAAATTCAATGGTTGATTAAGAAAAACAGATACCTCCGACTTCAGGCCCGTTTTGATACATTTGTCAACTGCCGCGGATTTTCGCTGTACAAAACAGCGTGGCAAATTTATCAATGGCTGCAACCAATAAAGATATCAGAACAGTTCGCGTAACGAGGTATGTTACACCTCTTCGTGAGGGTGGATCTTTGCCGGCCATTGCGGAAGCCGACGACGGGTTCCTGTATGTACTGAAATTCCGCGGAGCGGGGCAAGGCATAAAAGCACTAATTGCGGAACTGATTGGAGGAGAAATTGCCAGAGCTGCCGGATTCCGTGTTCCTGAAATTGTATTTGCCGAACTGGATGAAGCATTCGGAAGAACAGAGCCCGACGAGGAAATACAGGATCTGCTGAAATTCAGCATCGGCACAAACCTCGCTTTACACTACCTGCAGGGAGCAATCACCTACGAACCCGCAGTGCATCGCGTGGATGCATCAACTGCATCAAAGATTGTGTGGCTTGATGGTTTACTCACTAACGTAGACCGTTCGTACCGTAATACCAACATGCTCATGTGGCAGAAAGAGCTCTGGCTGATCGATCATGGTGCGTCGCTTTATTTTCACCACAACTGGAAAGGTTGGAAAGAACACGCGTCAACACCTTTCACGCAGGTGAAGGATCACGTGTTGCTTAAACAGGCAGGTGAAATCGAAGATGCTGACGGCATCATGAAAAAACTAATTACGCCCCAGGTAATTGATGCCGTTATATCATTGATTCCGGACGAGTGGCTCGGGAAAGCATTTGAGGAGTCGCCGGAAGAAGTAAGAAATATCTATAGCAACTATCTTAAGAGCAGGTTACATTCATCAAACTTATTTGTAAAAGAAGCGATCAATGCCAGGAAGCAACTTATTTGAATATGCAGTAATCAGGTATGTGCCACGTCCGGAAAGAGAAGAATTTCTGAACGTAGGCGTCATCCTTTATTGCTCTTCGAAGAATTTCCTGAACATGAAGTACACGCTTGATGAAAAAAAAATATCAGCCTTGTATGCAAAAGCAGATATTGACGAATTGAAAAATTTTCTTGATGCATTCAGGGAAGTTTGTTGCGGACATTCCGTTGCATCTCCCATCTCCAAACTGGATAATGCCAGCAGGTTCCGCTGGCTCACGGCTACGCGCAGTACCATTGTTCAAACTTCAAAAGTGCATCCCGGATTGTGCGACGATCCTATGCAGGAACTGCTTAAACTTCACCGGCAGATAGTGGAGGAGTAATCCCCTCCAATGTTAATTAATCATAAAATCCGAAAATAAAATTTGGAAACGGAAAACAATTGGCTCTATATTTGCCTAACGGTGTTAGGTTGTTAACGGTGTTAGGTGCCTAACGGCGTTAGGTTAAAAAAGGGAAATGGGCACAGTAAAACAGAGGCTGCAACACAAGGAAGACCTTCGCAATCTGATTCTTGAAACAGCGTGGCAGATGGTGAAGGAGGAGGGATGGCAATCGATGTCTATCCGGAAGATTGCCGATGCAATAGGTTATAGTGTACCCATTATCTACGACCACTTTGAGAACAAGGAAGCCATAGTGCTGGAATTCGCGAAAGATGGCTTCCAGTTGTTGTCGAAGCGTGTCGCCAAAGCCAAAGAAAAGTCCGATGACCCTGTTGAGCAACTAAAGGCGATAGCCGATGCGTATTGGAGCTTTGCATGCAGAAACAAGGAGTATTACCAGCTGATGTATGGTGTGCAAATGCAAGGCTGTGAAATTGAAAAGTGTTTCCCCGAAAGAAAACAGTTCCGTAACCTCGTAATGGAACCGATCATTGAGTTGATCAGGAGAAGTAATCAGAAGAAAATGGATCCATGTCTCAAATATTTCACCTTCTGGTCTATCCTTCACGGCCTCGTTTCGATAAAATCAATGAACGACAATGTATCCGATGAAGTGAACAAGATGATCGTGGACGATGCAGTGGAAGGTTTCATTAAGAACCTTTCATAACGATCTCCTCCCCGCGAATTGCTGCCCTGGAAAAATTGTTTCATCACTAACCGGCGAAAGCCGGAACAACCATGTTATGCAAAAAAGTACCAACTACCTGGGCGGTTTGCTGCTATTGGCAACTTCCCTCATGATCACACAATCGTGCAATACCACATCCGGCAGCGAAGTGTACGCTCAGCCTGCCGCGCCCGCTCTGCCTGTGCTTACCATTGAAACCACTGATGCAACCACATACCAGGAATATTCTGCTTCGCTCGAAGCGAGCAGGGATATAGAGATCCGGCCACAAGTGAGCGGTTATATCGATAAGATATTTGTTGATGAAGGCGCGCACGTAAAAAAGGGCCAGTTAATGTTTAAAATCAACGACCGGCCATATCTCGAACAACTGAACAATGCAAGAGCATCATTGGCTGCAGCGGAAGCGAACCTGGCCAACGCGCGCATCAATGTTGATAAACTTGCGCCGCTTGTTCAGAATGGTGTCATCTCCGATGTTCAGCTGAAAACAGCTCAATCGGCTTACGATGCAGCGAAAGCAAACGTGGCACAGGCAAGGGCAACGGTAGAACAGTCGCAGATTAACCTGGGCTACACTACCATCGAAGCGCCCGTTGAAGGTTACATCGGGAGAATTCC
>JAFAGE010000442.1 GCA_023423015.1 Bacteroidota bacterium | reverse complement strand
TGAGAGGTGAAAGGTGAGAGGTGAAAGGTGAAAAGAAAATCAAAATTTATTTTGCTTATGAATCGGATATTATTGATTGCGTTTGCGCTTTTTATTTCTGTGTCTTCTAATGCGCAGACGAAGACTTCGGAAAATGTTATCATCGTTACAATGGACGGCCTGCGGTGGCAGGAAGTGTTTGGCGGGGCAGATAGCGTGCTCACGTTCGACACTGCTGCGAATTATTCTACACGCTATGTAAAAAGCAGATTCTGGAAAGACACCAAAGAAGAAAGACGCAAAACGTTGATGCCCTTCTTATGGTCGGAAGTGGCAACCAAAGGAATTGTACTCGGCAACCAGGAACTGGGTAATCGTTTCGAAAATGCAAACCCCTACTGGTTTTCATATCCCGGATATAATGAAATCTTTACAGGTTACCCCGATACAGGTGTAAACTCGAACGACAAAATTCCGAATCCCAATGTGACTGTTTTAGAATTCCTCAATAAACAACCTGCATTCAAAAACAAGATCGCTGTTTTCGGATCGTGGGATGTGTTTGCTTCCATATTCAACGAAGGGAGATCGGGGCTTTTGGTGAACGATGGTTTCCGCGACCTGAAAGGCAAACTGAACGATAAACAGAAATTCTACAACGCCCTGCAACACCAGGTGCCGGATTTGTTTCACGGAGGTGAACGCCTCGACGTGGCCACATTCTACATGGGCTTTGAATACCTGAAGGCAAACCAGCCGCGCGTTATGTACTTCGCTTTCGGTGACACCGATGAATTTGCTCACGCAGGCGATTACGACTACTACCTCGACGCCGCACAAAATGCAGACGCATTTATCCGCTTGATCTGGGAATACGTGCAGAGCACACCCAAATACGCAAACAAGACAACATTGATACTCGCCACCGACCACGGACGCGGCGACGCGCGCGACAGCCAATGGCGCCACCACGGCAGCAAAATAGTAGGAGCAAACCAACTATGGATGGCAGCGATGGGGCCTTCCATACCAGCCACCGGCGAAGCAAAAACACAGGCTACAAATCAGCAGGGGCAGATTGCAGCTACAATTGCAAAGATCCTGGGGCAAGACTATAAGCCATCGCACAAGCCGCTTCCTGCGCTTTCATGGTGATTTTTTTTGGTATACTCCCTACTCGGCTGTATGCGCAGTTGTTTTTAGGGTGTACTCCTTGGCCGCGACGCGCGCTTCGCTTTCGGTTGTTGTAAGCTTTCTTTCAGTGTCCACCGCGCGAAGGCGGCTACGGAGTACACCCGGGTAGGTTATTAGGTGCAGCATACCTTGTCGTCGTATCTTCCTTCCTCGGCCCCTAGGTGCAATTGCGTTTATTCTTTATGCGGAGTGTCTCACAATTCAATATCGGCCTCACGTGCAACGGTGTTCTCCTCGCGGCTGGCACGCGCTTGTCTTTGATTAAGGTCCATCCTGTTTCAGGTGCCCACCGCGCGAAGGCCGCTCGGAGAACATCTTGCGCTATATCCCAACATTCATCTATTTATTCAACAATTCACGATTCCCTATGATCAGGGCGGGGGCGACTTTATTCAGAACTACTGAAGTTGCAAAAACAAACGCAGATAACATTTGGCAGGAAGATGTTCTCCTCGACGCCTTCGCGCGCCGGAACTAACGTATGCCTGAACGGTAATGAAAGGTAAGGCGCGTACAGCGGCGAGGAGAACACTGATCGAATGTGAGCGGTGAGCGGTGAGAGGTGAAAAAATCGAATTAACGAATAACGCAAGCTGCACTTAGGAGCCGGGAGTGCAGTGTGAAAGATTTACGGTGAGCAGCACCTAATATCCCACCCGGGGGTACTCCGTAGCCGCCTTATTCGCCGTAGCTAACGTAAGCTAAAACTAAAATGAAAGGTAAGGCGAATACAGCGGCCAAGGAGTACCCCCTAAAAGACATGCGAATACAGCGGCCAGGGGGGTACCCCCTAAAAAAGTGAGAGGTGAGCGGTGAAAGGTGAAAAGAAAAATATTAATTTTTTATTTTTCTTCTATCTCTACTACTACGCTAGTCCTACTACGCGACAACTTCGTATTCAAACCTACATTGATTAGAAAATCTCCCGAGTAGGATTTTTCTTCTATAGAAGATTTCTCATCTGGATATAAATTAATTTCTTTAACAGAGTAGGTCTTAGCCGGATCTAATCCGGTTAAGCGTATCGGTTCTGTAGATACATTTGGCAGGTATCGGCGGTTGGTTAAGAAATTAAATAGTACTGCTTTCTTTTTATCCTCGCTCACATACATGAGCGCTGCATCAATTTTCTGGTTGGGGTTGTGCAGGCGGAAAAGGTCGCCGTGCCAGATGATTTGTTTTACGCGGTTGTAGTTTTTAAGTGCATCCTGCGCAAAGGTTTTGTCTTTTTCGTTCAGTTCGTCTACAACTATGTCGAAGCCGAGTTTGCCCATCATTGCTACGTCTACCTTAAACTTCAACGGCACATTTGCCCAGTTGGTAACGTGATTGCACGAGGTGATGGCCGGGTAGAAGTAAGAATTTTCCCACTGCATGAAGATGCGCTCCAGCGGGTCGGTGTTGTCGCTGGGCCAGAATTCCGTGAAGTATTTTAATGCTTCGTAGTCTACACGTCCGCCGCCGCCGCTGCAAAGCATCATCGGCACTTTGGGATACTTCGCTCGGAATTTTTCAAGAACGGAATACAATCCCCTTACATATTCAACATAAAGATGCGTTTGGGGTATTTTCTTTTTCTGCAGGTATTCGCTGTGCGCGTTGTAGATAACCGCGTTGCAGTCCCACTTGATGAATGCAAGTTTCGGATTGCGGATGAACAATGAATCCACCACGTTAAATACAAACTGCTGCACGGCCGGGTTGCTAAGGTCCAGCACCAGCTGGTTGCGGTAATAATATTCTTTACGGTCGGGCTGACGGATTACCCAGTCGCGGTGTTTTTCATATAATTCACTTTTGGGATTCACCATTTCAGGCTCTACCCAGATTCCGAATTTTACACCTGCATTTTCTGCTTCCTGCACCAGGTAGCCGATGCCGTTTGGTAGTTTCTTTTTATTCTCCTGCCAGTCGCCAAGGCCAGCTTTGTCGTCGTTGCGTGGGTATTTGTTGGCAAACCATCCATCATCGAGCAGGAACATATCTACACCCAATTCCTTTGCACCTTTAAATAAGCTGGTGAGTTTTTTTTCGTCGAAATCAAAGTAAGTAGCTTCCCAGTTATTTAACAATGTAAGGCGTTCGCCATTGCCATCGAGTATGCGGTGGTTCTTTGCCCATCGGTGCAGGTTGCGGCTTGCGAAGCCTTTCCCGTTGAACGAGTATGTGTATATGAATGAAGGTGTTTTAAATTCTTTACCCGGCGCAAGGTGGTATTCTGATGCAAAAGGGTTGATACCGGCGATTACGCGCAGGTTTTCAAAATTATCTTTCTCAAAGTCAATTTTGAAGTTTCCGCTCCATGCAATGGTGCCCAGCATCACTTCGCCACTTTCTTCGGTAGCGGGGCGGTCAAAAGAAAGCATAAACGATGTTGGCTGAAACAAATTGGTGCGCGTGCCCAATTTCGTATCAAGCGTTTTTATACCTGCGGTGAGCTCCGTAGTTTCAGGCTGCATTTCGTTTGCCCACAGTCCGTGATAGTGATGCAGGTAGAACTTATCGGCCTGCAGGTAAAGGTTGGCCGACGCGTATTTTTTCAGGATAAGATTTTTCTTTTCGTTGTTTTTGATTACGCTCCATTGTTCTATCACGTCGTTGTCGGCATACACGCGGTAATAAAGAGTTACTTCGGTACCATACACAGGATCTTTCAACAAAACGCTGGTAGTAGATATTCCATGCTGTGCATTTTCTGTCTTATGTTGCACATATTTCAACTCGAGCGAAGTGTTGCCGTCGCCATGTTCCACTTCAATGGCGGGTTCCAGTAAATTCCAGGTGCCTGCGGGTGTGTATGCCGAGTGACCATAAGCAGTATTTTCATCAACCAGCCGGAACTGGTTAAATACCTGCTGGTAATCGTTCGACGATTTTAGTTTTTTACCCGAATACACGATCACCAAGCGTTGGTCGGCATCGGTTTGCAGCACCGCGGCGTAGGTTTTGGTTTCTATGGGGTTGGTAACGGTATTCAGAGCAAACACTTGCAGGGCACAAAATGCGATACTCACAAACAAGGCAATCGATTTCATTTTCATGAGTTGAATTTAAGATGCTTTGAACAACATGGTAGTTTCGTGAAAATATCCCCGTCCCGGACGCAGCAGGGTAGAGGGGAAGTTAGGTTGATTGGGTGAATCGGGAAACATCTGTGTTTCGAGGCAGATGCCTGCACACCTGTTAAAAGGCTTGTTGAGAAAATCGCCCGTATATAATACGATACAGGGATAAGTAGTTCTCAATTCCATTTCGATACCCGAAGCAGGCGACGATAATCTTGCGGCTACGCTGTGCTCGTCGGTATTATTTACTTCGTAGTAGATATTGTACACTTCTGTATTGTCGCTCTTTTTTATCACGCGCGGAGATGTGAAATCAAATGGTGATTCTTTCACCTCCACACTAAAATCGCCGGGAAGATAGTTTCGGGGCGATGGCTTATAATGCGTTGCATTGATCTGCAATTGCTGGTTCAGCGCGTTATCCCTGCAGCCCGACAAATCAAAGTAGTGATGATGCGTGAGGTTGATGTGCGTCGCTTTATTACTGGTGGCTTCGTAGCGCGTGCTCACTGCACCATTGGGGTATAATGCTATAGTGATAAAGAAACGCACATCGCCCGGCTGGCCTTCTTCACCATCCGGGCTTGTAGTGTAAAAAGTAACAAATGCACGTTCGCCATCTATACCTTCGTCGAGCACGTCGAATATTTTTTTATTCAAACCATTGTGCCCGCCGTGCAGGTGATTGCCTGCAGGTTGTTCGTTTTTGGTGAGCGAATAGTTTATTCCGTCAATGGTGTACATGGCATTTGCAATGCGGCCGGCGTAGCGGCCAATCAGGCAACCGAGATAGTACGAATCGTTTAAGTATTCATTGGCAGTTTCGTAACCCAGCACAACATTCGTATCACCTACAAAAATCGACTGCACGATGCAGCCAAGGTTGCTCACGTTTACGGTGATGTTTTTGTGATTCAGCGTGTATAGGTATATGTCTTTTTCTTCGTGTGTGTCCCACAGGTTCCTGTTAATCGTCATAGTAAACAATCGTGTCGCATCTGGAGGGCGCCCTGGTGATTCGCATCTCTCTTCAGCACTTCTTCAAAATATTTGTCGGCGGTCTCTTTTTTCCCAAGTCCCAGGTAACCGAGGGCCAACAGGTAATTACAATGTATTTTATTTTTCAGGTTAAGGTCCTGGTTGAATACACGCAGGTCTGGCAGCGATACTGCGAAGTAGTCGATCTTGATTTCGTCGTGCATGTGTTCTTCCCCAAAACTGATCAGGTTCTGGAACAGTTGTTTTGCTTCATCGGTTCTGCCAGTTTTCTGCAGGGCTTTGCCTTTGAAGAAAACGTGTTCCGGCCCGGCGTCGTTGTAGAAAATCGCCTGCGTGGCTTCGCTTCCTCCGCTCATAGCAGCTTCAAACTCCTGCCTGGCCAGGTTCTGTTCGCCCTTCTTCTCATAAACAACTCCTTTCCAGTAATGCAGGTCGTTTGCAGGTACGTTGGGCAATTTTCCTTCGCCCAGGTTTTCGGGATACGAATCGGTAGAACTCAGCAGTGTTATTGCTTTTTCGTATTCTTCTTCGTTCATTGCCTGTTTGGCAAGCTCGGTCTGACAAAGTATGAATTGCGAAACTACTTTGCCTTCGCCACCTTCCCATGGTTGAAATTTCCATTCGCTCATCAGTGCGTCTGCCGTTTCGTGGTCGCCGATCTGGTTGTATAAAGTTACGCGCTCGAGGTAGAGGTCGTGCCTTTGTTCTACCAAAGCAACATGCTCTTCCAGTAAATTTAAACGGAACCAGGCACTGTAATTGAGCTGGCGATACAGCTGGTCGAGTTCCATCAGCACACGCGCGTCTTTGTTGTCGAGTTCAAATGCTTTCTCCATTGCTTCAATGGCTTTCTGCGGATCGTTGGCGTGGTTGTAATACGCCAGTGCAAGGTTGCGGAAAGCAGTTGGGAAAGATGGATCCAGTTCAACCGAACGTTCCCAGCAGGCGATGGCTTCGTTCTGGTTGTGATGCGCATACCAGTAATTGCCCAGCAGGTACTGTGCTTTTGCATCCGATGGATTTTGTGCAACGGCTGCTTTCAGCACCACGGTGTCTTCTGTGCGCGAAGGGAAGCAGAAGTCGGCGGGTGTTTCAGATGCTGCGGTAAAGTGTTCTGTTGCCGCATCGGCGTTATTCATCTGGAGATTGAACCATCCCATATAATAATGTTTAAGCGGGCTATCGTTGGCGGTTGGAAGACTGCGAAGCAGCAATTCTGCTTCTTTATACATGCCGGCGTGTGCGTAGTCGAGCGCCGTTTCGGTGTAATTGTTGAAAGTTTTGCGGGCAGACGATCTTTTATCGGCGCCTGCATTCATAAGTTTCAGTTCAAATTCACATCCCAGGCTGAACGGGTCTGCCTTCAATGCGCACAGCGCAAGCTTTACTGCTTCATCAGTTCTACCCAGCCTGCGCAGTATTGATACTTTCAAATGCCTTGCTGCGGTGCTGTTGTAATTCCTGTTGAGTGATTTATCAACCAGGTAAAGTGCATTTTTGAATTCACTGCGGCGCACAGCGATGCGCGCGAGCTGGAGATATCCGTTGTGTTGAAAAGCATCGTTCCAGGTGCTTTTATAAAATACATCGTATGCTTCGTCGAATTGTTCAAGCGCACTAAGGCAAAGGCCAAGATTGTACAAGGGTTCACCGTCGTAAGGATTACCGTTGCGAACGGTAATTGCTTTCACGGCCTTGCGCAGGTACGCTTCTGCTTTTTCGGGTTGACCGTGGCGCAGGTACCATTTACCGAGTGCGTTGTTGTTGCGGATGTCGTTCGGTTCGCGGCGCAGTGCTTCTTCGTAATAGGCAGTGGCGCTGAATGTAGCGTGGCGGTATTGTTCGAGGTGGAGACCGTTGAGATATAATTGTTCGGTAGTTTCTACTTCAGCCGGTTCCTTTGCTGCAGTAGCTGCAGGAGGAATCGGTTTTTTCACCGGGCCATCGGGCTGATACGAAAGCAACAGTTCACCCGTCGCATCGCAGATCTCCAGTCGCAGGTCTTCCTGCTTAACATCACCCGGAATCTGAATAGTAAAGCTTAATGGCTTCTCTGGAGATAAATCAATGCTTTTACTAAATAATAAGGAAGATGCGCTAAACCGCCCTCCGCCCTCCGCCCTATGTCCTGATATAAGGATTAATTCTATTTGAG
>JAFAGE010000419.1 GCA_023423015.1 Bacteroidota bacterium | reverse complement strand
GTTGAGGCCCGATAAAAGATATTGGAGAACAGTAGTGCCCGAGCGCGATGAAACGATGGAGATCGCATCGATGGGCGGAGGTAAGATGTTTATCAAATACCTGAAAGACGTTTCTTCACGACTCACTGTTCATGAGCCGGGCGGTAAGTTTATTCGCGAAATAAAACTACCCGGGCTCGGTGAAGTAGATGTGTTTCGCGGCCTCACCGACGATAGTGTTGTGTTCTACACCTACCGGTCGTTGAATTATCCAACACATCTTTACCAATATCACATTGCCACCGGCAAAAGCACCGTATTTCATCAACCCGAACTCGCCTTCAACCCCGACGCATTCGTTACAGAAAGAAAGTTTTTTACCAGCCGCGATGGTACGCGCATTCCGATGTTTATCGTCCATAAAAAAGACCTGAAACGAAACGGAAGCAATCCAACCATCATGTATGGTTATGGTGGTTTTAATCATTCTGCCGGCTTACCGTTCGATCCGTCGATCATTCCATGGATAGATTATGGAGGTATTTATGTTGTGGTGAATCTGCGTGGGGGAGGAGAGTACGGAGAAGAATGGCACCGCGCTGGAATGCTTCACAAAAAACAACGCGTATTTGATGATTTCATAGCAGCCGCTGAATTTCTTATTAACCGTAAGTACACTTCGCCTGCTTACCTCGCCATCCGGGGGGCATCAAATGGCGGATTGCTCGTAGGCGCGGTAACGAATCAACGTCCCGATTTATTCAGGGTAGCCGTACCCGAAGTAGCGGTGATGGACATGCTCCGGTTCCAGAAATTTACAATAGGATGGAACTGGATCGCCGAATATGGCTCGAGCGACAATGAAAATGATTTCAGAAACCTGCTTTCGTATTCTCCTTTACATAACATTCGTTCAAATGTTGGATACCCCGCGATCCTGGCAGTAACCGCCGATCACGACGACAGGGTAGTGCCGGCACACTCGTATAAATATGTGGCCACGATGCAGGAGCATTGCAATGGTAAAAGTCCCAAGTTGCTGAAAGTGGTAACAAATACCGGTCATGGCCTCAGCAGTATCGTAAAGAATATCGAACTTGCTTCAGACATATACGCATTCATGTTCTTCAACATGGGCATAGAATGGAAAGATCCGGATGCCAAAGCAGAAGAAAAATCAAAAACAGAATGAAAATCTTAGTTACGGGAGCCAATGGTTTACTGGGACAAGCGCTCATAAAAGAATTGGTTCAGAAACGATATACAGTAGTTGCTACAGGTAGGGGTCCGGCCAGACTGATAGAAGCGGCTTTAAATAATTTCGATTACAAGGAGCTGGATATAACAGATGGTCCTGCAGTCGAAAAATTCCTGCTGCAGGAAAAACCTTCATTGATTGTTCATGCGGCAGCAATGACACAGGTAGATCAATGTGAGCTGAATAAACAGGACTGTTACAACGTAAATGTGACTGCAACACGATTTCTACTCGACTCCGCAAAACTCATTAAGGCAAGATTCGTTTTCGTATCTACCGATTTCATTTTTGATGGCACCGCCGGTCCATACAAAGAGACCGACGACCCGGCGCCGGTTAATTATTATGGAAGCACAAAACTCGTAGCAGAGAAGGCTGTAATGGAATCCGGTTTACATTGGGCAATAGCCCGTACGATACTGGTTTATGGAAATGCTCCATCTACCGGCCGCACAAACATCATCAGCTGGGTGAAACAAAGCCTCGAAAATGGTACACCGATCAGGATGGTGTCGGACCAGTTCCGGACACCAACTTTTCTCAGCGACCTCGTTGCGGGAATCATTCTTATCATTGAAAAGAATGCCGAAGGCATTTATCATTTATCCGGTGATGAATTAATGACTCCTTACCAGATAGCTATTGAAACTGCCCGCTTCTTCGGCCTCGATGAAAAGCTGATCAGTGAATCTTATTCGGCCGAAATCAAACAGCCAGCTGTACGTCCGTCGCGAACCGGGTTTGATATATCTAAAGCCAAACGCGACCTGTGCTACAAACCCACGCCGTTCCAGGAAGGATTGAGAAAAGTATTTGCCGGTACCTCCGGCATTTAAGGCCGCTCCGGCAATCCTATCTCTGCCATCATGCATCGCGCACTTCCACCACCGTTTGTTTCAATGGTGTCGAGAGGAGCATGAATAATTTCATTGTATGCTTCCAGTTTCGCGCGTTGTAGATCGGTCAATGAGTGGTATGCTCTTGAAGACATCACCAGAAACTTCTGCCTGTTTTTTGACTCAACCTGGAGCATATTGCCGGCAAATTCATTCACCTGGTCCAGGGAAATTTCAACTAATTCTTTTTTTCCCGCCAGGATCTGCGCCACTACTGCTTCACGTTCAGAAGGAGAAACTATACTCTCGAGGCATATTACAATATACCGGTCCGCCACACACATCATTACATTGGTGTGATAGATTGGTTTGTTGTTTTTGTCTGTTGCATTAAATGCAATTGCCTGGTAGTTCATTGTATGGCAGAACTCTTCCAGCAGCTGCAAATCGGTTCGTGGTGAAAGACAGGCATAGGCAACACGGTTTTCATGATCGAGAACCATACTGCCTGTGCCCTCGAGAAATCTGTTTTCTTTTTCGTAAACTGACAGGTCTACAATTTTATTGACCCGGAATTTCTTTCTTATTTCTTCTATCACGGGTTGCTTGCGTTCAAGGCGTCGGTTTGGAGCAAACATGGGGTACAATACCATTGTGCCATCTTCGTGAAGCGAGACCCAATTATTCGGAAATATAGAATCGGGTGTGTATGGAACAGGAGTGTCGTTTATTACCATCACCTCGATTCCTTTCTGCTGAAGAAGGCCAACGAATCCGTCGAATTCTTTTTCAGCCTTTTGCTGGGCATCCCGTTCCTGTCCCGCAACCTGGAATGCATTGTTTACAGCCGTTTCGGCGTTAAACGCAAAATTTACAGGGCGGATCATCAGGATAGGCATAGATCAAAAAATATTGTGAGAGATAAATTGATAATTCAGATCGTTCATTCAATATCGTCGCGCAACAGCGGCATGCTCATGCAATGAAAGCCGCCGCGGGCCCGGGATAACTCTGCAGAAGGGATAAGTATAAGCACGTCTTCAAGATCATCCACATTCACTTTTCCACTTTCCAGGTCCCTGATGAGGTCTTCAGCATTTATTACACTGAAGCCATTCTTCCTGAATGCTTCTGTTGTTTTATCATTTCGGTCGTAGCCAAGCACTACTCCTTCTTTTAAAGCGAGCACGTTGCAGGAATCAGTCCATTGTTCGCGCGCATCAAAGGGAAATTCATTGTTCCCGGAATAAATGAAACGTACGCGCTCTTTACTTCCCAGGTCGTTTTCGCTGATGTCGATCAGCAGGTCTTCGAGGTTATCGAAATACCTTGGATTCTCAATATCCTTTTTCCGGAACTGGATGATCTTCAGTTTTTCATCTTTCTTAATATTACCCTCCAGGATGCGTTGCACCTCATCGGCGTTTTCACGCTTTATCGCTTTCTTCGAAAAACTTCCCAGCATCACCCAAACATTTCGTTTTACCTGTGTGAATACAGTGTCGATGTGCATGTAATCGCGCTTGCGCGGAATCTTGACGATGGTGATCTTCTTAACCACGCCTTTTTCAAAAAGGAGGTTGATGGCCTGGTGCGCGGCGGCCATCGTGGTTCGTTCGCTTACTCCAATGATCACGTGGTCGCGGGTCAACACCATCACATCTCCACCTTCAAGTGTCACCTGCTTATCGTCCCCATCACGCGGCAGGAGAAAGTGATTGGTAGTTTCCGGTAACTCGATGATATTGTTTTCGTATTCCCTGAACAGCCGGTGATTGAAGAAGATGTACTTTGCCAGCAACGCTTCGCGCAACCTTGCTTTTCTTGCCGGCTTGTTCAGCAACACATGTTTGTTGATCACAATTCCAATATCCCTCGTAAAAATGAAATTGGGAATCGGTGCAAAAATCATTTGGTGGTCGCTGATTGCACCTGTAATGAAGATGTTGGCAAGTTCATTCGGTTTGAACGTGTGCAGCAGTTTTTCTGTTTCGTATGAGCAGTTCTCGATTGCGCAGATCGACGCAATAAGCCTGATCCTGATTTCCCGGTCTTCGAGGATCTCTGCGAGCAGCCACTGCAGTTCAATTACGTTTTCTGACTTGAAGAAATCAGGATTCGAAGGTTTATAGAAACTCCTCCTGGCATCAGGTGAATCAATATCGTTCAGCCTGCCGCGAATCTTCGACGGATCAAGGAAGTAAAGTAGAATCTTTGTGTAATAATCGTATTCTTTCCGACGAATAGTGTCCAGGTGAACAATGTCTTCAAATAACCAGTCCTGCGCTTTTGAGGGAACCACTTTGCCCAGGCCGCTGTCGGGACTATGTACAAGTAATTTTCTTAATCTGCCTATCTCTGATGAAACCTGTAATTGATTCGATTCATTTTTAGACATAGCTACGAAGATAACAAATGTTAGTTAATGCATGTTTTGCTAAGAGAGCCGCTTCCTATATTTGCACCCTATGTCTTCTGTAAGCGTTCAATTGTCTGAAACCATTGCTTTTATCCGTGGAAAATATAAAACTGCACCCGAAACAGGTATCGTTCTTGGCAGCGGACTTGGCAACTTTCTCAGCGAGATCGAAGTTGAAGCGAGCATTCCGTATTCCGACATTCCTCATTTCCCGGTGGCCACCGTTGAAGGACATGCAGGCAAGTTGGTTTTTGGCGAACTGAACGGGATAAAGATTGTAGCCATGGCCGGACGGTTTCATTACTATGAAGGTTATTCCCCTAAAGAAATCATCTATCCGATACGAGTGATGAAAATGCTGGGTATACGCCAATTATTGTTATCAAATGCTGCCGGCGCAGTGAACACCACTTTTTCTGTGGGTGACCTGATGATCATCACCGACCATATAAGTATGTCTATCATTAATCCGCTTATTGGCAAAAATGAAGACGAACTCGGTCCAAGGTTCCCGGATATGACCGAGCCCTACAGTAAACGTTTGATCGCCCTCGCAAAGCAGGTTGCCGGCGATGCGGGTATTGCATTAAAAGAAGGAGTGTATTTTGGCGTAACTGGCCCCACGTTCGAAACGAAGGCGGAATACAGGATGATCCAGCTGATGGGTGCGGATGCGGTAGGTATGAGCACAGTGCAGGAAGCGATTGCCGCAGCACACATGTCGCTCCCCGTTTTCGCAATAAGCGTGATCACCGATCTTGGCATTCGGGATGATGATAATATAATTACGCACGAAGAAGTGCTTGAAGCTGCAAAGCATGCTGAACCAAAACTTACAGCGATCTTTAAAGAATTAGTAGCAAAATCGTGATGATAAAGATGCTCCGTTCCGGGTGGAAATTTTTAGTGCTGCTGTTGTTGCTCAACTTTGTAATTGCCGAAGCATATTCGCAACAGAACATACTCCGCCGTATGCCGCGTATGGGCGGAGGTGGTGGCGGAGCTGCGGGAGGAAAGGACAGTCTTCAGCGCAGGTCTTCCCTGGAAGATTCCATCACCATCAACTTCCGTTACCTCGATTCGAGCAGGATGCAACGCTTCGATTCATCAATCACCGATTTCACCAAACGTTTTCCTCCGCCATGGTATCATTATCATCTTGGCAACATCGGTAATGCCACGCGCAGTATGATCTTTTCGCCGATCATGCGCTCGGGATGGGATAATGGCTTCCACCAGTACGACGTTTACAATTTTTCGGAAGATGAAACCCGGTTGTATAATACTACGAGGCCGCTTACCGAAATTCAATATCAATTGGGGAGTAGGGTAGAGCAGCTCCTGGGATTGTTTCATACGCAGAACATCATGCCCAACTGGAATGCGTCATTTCAATACAGGTTGATCAATTCTATCGGCGCATTCCGCAACCAGGCATCAAATCACAACAATTACCGTTTCGGATCCTGGTATCAATCGAATAACAAACGCTACCAGAATTTTATCGTTGTGGTAGGTAACAAACTTGAGTCCGGAGAAAATGGCGGTATACGTACTGATATCAGCTACCTCGATTCTACGAGCTATGAAAACCGGTCGACCATCCCCACGAAACTGGGTCCTATTGCAGGCGGCAGCAGGAGTGGACTAATCGCCAGTAACCTGCCAACAGCTACCCATTATACTACTGCAACCTACCTGCTTCGCCAGCAGTATGATCTTATCGGTCAGAAAGATTCCATTGTTACCGACTCAAGTGTGATCAAGTTGTTTTATCCGCGTGTGCGCCTCGAGCACACGCTTAGTTATAAAGAATATAATTACCGCTTCAACGATTTTGCACCCGACAGTTCATATGCATTTTACAAAGCGGCGTATGGTGTAGACACTCCGGCGCTTTCAATGCTTCGCGATGAATGGAAGGTGCTATCCAACGATTTTTCCTTTTACACATTTCCCGACGCAAAAAATCCGCAGCAGTTCCTGAAAGCAGGCGCCCGCTTCGACATGCTGACCGGCATTTTTGATACCGGTCGAATCACCAATAAGTATCACAACTTTTTGTTGCATGGTGAATACCGCAACCGCACACGTAACCGCAAATGGGATGTTGAAGCAAATGGAACCTTGTATGTTAATGGTTTGAATTCCGGTGATTATGATGCCCATATTCGCCTGAAGAGAATGATCAGCCGGAGACTTGGCTACCTCGAACTCGGTTTCGGTAATGTGAACCGCACTCCATCGTTCCCATTATATAACAGCAGCAGCGATTTTCATTTGGTGACCAATGTGAACATGAATAAGGAGAACACCACCGAAATCTTCGGTTCGTTTGAACTTCCCCAGAATCACCTGAAACTTTCTGCACGATATTTATTGCTGAGCAACTATACATACTACAGCAGCTATACGCAGCCATCGCAGTATGCTACATTGTTTAACGTTCTCCAGTTGACGGCAGAGAAGCAGTTCAGGATTGGTGGAAAGTGGAACTGGCGTACCTGGCTGGTATTGCAGCAACTTACAGGCGACCCGCCGGTAAATGTGCCGCTGCTGCTCACACGTAACCAGGTTGGCTACGATGGAAACCTGGGATTTAAGAACCTGCAGACCAGTTTTGGTTTGGAGGTAAGATATTTTACTCCTTACAAGGCCGACCGCTATTCGCCGGTTATCGGGCAGTTCTTCAACCAGAACGATACCACGGTGAAGATGGAGTTGCCAGATATAGCCGCGTACCTGCATTTCCGCATACGGACATTTACCGCTTACGTTCGCCTGGAAAATCTCAACGCATTCGATTTCTCTACCGCATCCTTCACCCGCAACAACATCGTTTCCCCCGACTATCCTTACCCCGGCATGTGGCTGAGGATCGGGGTGTATTGGAGCTTTATTAATTAGGCAGGCGGGAGGGCCAAATGGCAGATGGCATAGGGCATAGGGCATAAGGCAGATGGCATAGGGC
>JAFAGE010000388.1 GCA_023423015.1 Bacteroidota bacterium | reverse complement strand
CTTGTTACTCCCTCGGTATATGGAACCCCTCAACGCACGGTCACCCGCTTCGATCTACGACGTCTTCAACTGTTACTCGCCGTGCTCGAGAAAAGAGGTGGTTTCCATTTCGGTTTGAAGGATGTGTTTCTCAACATCGCCGGCGGTTTAAAAGTTGAAGACCCTTCTATTGACCTGGCGGTGTTGTCAGCTTTGCTGAGCTCGTTTGAAGATGTGCCTCTTTCACACCAGACCTGTTTTGCCGGAGAAGTTGGCTTGAGTGGTGAGATCCGACCTGTGAATAGAATAGAGCAACGAATCGCTGAAGCAGAGAAGCTTGGATTCCAGAAAATCATTGTGTCCAGATACAACCTGGGTGGAGGAAGAAAAGGTGAAACCAAATTAAATACTTCCCGGTTCGGAATTGAAGTAATTCAAATGGGAAGAGTGGATGAACTATACCAGTACCTTTTTTGATGGATTACTGCATTTATTCTTCCCGCAAACCTGTATAGGATGCGGGAACGACATCATCATGCGAGATGAATTATTATGCACCGGTTGTACCGATAACCTGCCATTAACAAACTTTCACCTTTATTCCGGCAACCCTCTGGAAAAAGTTTTTACGGGCAGATTGCGCCTGCATGCAGCTGCGGCACTGATGTACTTCAGTAAGCAATCTGTAATTCAGCATCTGCTGCACGCACTGAAGTACAAGGGTAACCGCGAGATAGGTTTACACCTTGGCAGGATGATGGGTCAACTCTTAAACGAATCTCCTCGGTTTCAGGATCTATTTGCATTGATACCGCTACCTCTTCACCCTTCAAGGCTAAAGCGCAGGGGATATAACCAGGCCGAAGTGATTTGTACCGGCTTAGCAGAGCAGTTAAAAATTCCGGTAATTTCGACAGCAGTGAAACGCATTGCAAAAACCAGCACGCAAACTCACAAAGGCCGAATGGAGCGTTGGGAAAATATGGAAGGCCGATTCGCCGTTGTTGACGAAGCTGTCATCAGGCATAAGCATGTGCTGCTGGTAGACGATGTGATCACAACCGGGGCAACATTGGAATCGTGTGGGTCAGAACTGCTTAAGGTTCCGGGATTGCAACTCAGCATCGCATCAATTGCCTACACAAGTTCATGAAAACGACATACCTCCTTCTCATCACCATTACTATTATCTGTGCCTGCAGCAAGGAGAAATTGATGGATGACACCGGAGCAAAAATCAATCTATCAGTAAGTTCCATTTCCTTCGATACACTCTTCACTACCACAGGATCGGCCACGCGGCTTTTCAAGATTTTTAATCCCAACAACGGAAGGCTTCAGCTGAACGAAATTTCTCTTCGCGGACTTTCCAATTCCTACTTTCATTTCAATGCCGATGGCAAAGGTGGGAAATCAGTAAACGATGTATTTATTGAGGCCAACGACAGCATTTATGTTTTTTTGACCGTTAATATCGATCCAAACAGCGATACGCTGCCATTTATCGTTAGCGACACCTTAGATATTAAATACAACGGCAATATCGAATCCTTACCTGTATCTGCCTGGGGACAGAATGCCAGGTTCCTGAGAGCTAAGGTGATTTATTCAGATACTACCTGGACAAACGAGGTCCCAATTGTAATTATCGGAGGAGCATTGGTGGCTGACGGCATTACACTAAAGATAGAGAGAGGTACAAGGATATACATGCATGCAGATGCCCCATTGATCATCGATGGCACCCTGGAGGCGATAGGAGATGGTGGCGACAGCCTTAATATAGAATTCCAGGGCGACAGGTTAGACAGATACTACCGTGACCTGCCCGGTTCCTGGCCCGGTATCTTCTTCACATCCAGAAGCAATGGCAATGTTTTACGACACGTAATAATAAAAAATGCCTATCAGGGAATAGTGTGTGAACCACAGGGTAACCTCGTTGGTTATAAACTGGAGATGGATGCCTGTATCATAGATAATTGCTACGATGCGGGAATTATCGGGATATCCTCAGCGATAAAAGCTACCAATTGCCTGGTAAGCAATTGCGGAAGAAACCTGCTGTTGGTGAGGGGAGGTAAATATGCATTCACGCATTGCACCGTAGTGTCGGTCTCGAATGTTTATATTCCTCATAAACAGCCCGTGTTAACGCTTTCAGACTATCTGAGGCAGGAAGATGCTGTTGAATTCGGTCCGCTGGAAGCCGGTTTTGTAAATTGTATATTCTGGGCTATAAACGGCTCTGTGGAAGACGAAGTAGTGGCGTTGAAGGAAGGCACTCAAAGCTTTGAAGCCAACTTTACTAATTGCATCTGGAAATTTGAAACGAGGCCCTCAGATTGTACCACGAATGGCATGATTGAAAACGAAGCGCCATCTTTTGTGAGTAGTTCGGCAGAAGCCGGCAGGTATGATTTCAGGCTCGCAGAGGGCTCAAGAGGAATAAATGAAGGTATCGACGCAGGTATTGACAAGGATCTGGACGGAAAGGCAAGAACAAACACACCTGATATTGGTGCTTTCGAATCGGGCTTTTAGTCTCATCTTTGTATAATTATAAACCTTTGCGCAATGTTGAAATTTTTGTTTTTATCAGTTTTATTAACAACAGCTATGACGATTTACGATTTTAAGGTCACGTCGCTGGATGGAAAGGTGATCGACTTCTCGACTTTCAAGGGCAAAAAGATATTGATTGTAAATACTGCATCTGAATGTGGGTTCACTCCTCAATATGCCGAACTGCAGGAACTTCATAAGAAATATGGAGATAAGGTTGCAGTTGTTGGTTTCCCGGCAAACAACTTTGGTGGCCAGGAGCCAGGAAGCAATACAGAGATCGCTACCTTCTGCCAGAAAAACTATGGAGTCAGTTTTACAATGGCCGAAAAAGTCTCGGTAAAGGGGAGTGATATTCATCCGCTTTTTAAATACCTCACCGATGAGGCCACGAAAATTGGAGTAACGGACCCGATTAAATGGAACTTTACAAAATTCCTGATCGACGAGAAAGGCAAATTAGTTGGAGTTTATGAAAGCAAGATTTCTCCAATGAGTGAAGACATAACCAAAAACCTGAATTAAGGTTATCGTCATTTCCTATGCCATTCAAGGAGGTTATTGCTCAGAACCGGGTGAAACATCACCTCGCGGAACTTGTTAGCCGTAACCGGCTAAGTCACGCTTTACTTTTTATTGGAAAGGAAGGTGCAGGCGCATTGCCGCTTGCAATTTCGTTTGCCCAGTATGTCATGTGCGAAAAAGTGAATAGCCGGCTGAGTGCAGCTCCCGGTCCATCGCTTTTTGGTGATGCAGAACCGCCATCTGCTTCAATAGAAGATGCCTGCGGAGTTTGTGATGCGTGCAAAAAGTCTTTTAATCTCGTTCACCCGGACTTACATTTTTCTTACCCGGTCGTTCCACGCAAGCCCGGCGACAAACCAATCAGCACCGATTACATTTCTGAATGGCGCGAGTTCATGGCGCAATTGCCTTATGGCAATGTGTACGACTGGTTGCAATTTATCGGCGCTGAAAACAAGCAGGGAAACATTACGGCGAACGAATGCAATGAAATCATTCATAAACTGAGCCTGAAAAGTTTCGAGAGCGAGTACAAAGTGCTGGTGCTTTGGATGCCGGAGTATCTTGGCAATGAGGGGAATAAATTATTAAAGCTGATTGAAGAGCCACCGGCAAACACATTGTTCATTCTTGTGGCGGAAAATGAGGGCCAGGTGTTACAAACAATTCTTTCGCGAACCCAACTAGTGAAAGTTCCGCCACTACAATTCACCGACATAGAAGAGCGTTTAGCAATAGCTGGCAATGTTCCCGCAGCCCAGGCAAGGCAAATTGCACTTGTATCAAACGGAAACTATCGCGAAGCATTGCAAATGCTGCAACATGCAGGTGAAGACTGGCAACAACTTTTACGGGAATGGCTAAACTCCATCATGAAATCTGGTCCTATTGCCCAGGTGAAATGGATTGAGGAAATGAGTAAGAACGGGCGTGAAAAGCAAAAACAGTTCTTAAGGTACTTCAACCATCTGTTGGGTCAGGCAATCAAGCTCCAGGTAATGCCCGGGGCCGATATCCAGATGGTAGAAGCTGAGAGAGATTTTGCAATGCGACTGAATAAGATGGCCGGGATAGAGCAGCAACAAGCGATTATTGAAGAGCTCGATAAAGCATCGTACTACATTGAACGTAATGCAAATGCGAAAATGTTGTTCCATGCTCTCACCATCCGTCTTTACCATATCATTGCTGATAAATCCTTAATTTTAACCTCCTGAAAAAGGATAAGATTTTGCAATACTGCACGTTAACGGAGCGAAACTTAGAAAAAATTTAAAAATGGGATGTAGTTCGTGTGGTACAGGAAGTGCTAAAGCGCCGGGATGTAAGAGCAACGGTGGTTGCAGCAGTGGCAGTTGTAACAGGATGAATGTTCACGATTGGTTGGCCAATCTTCCATTCAGCGATCCTGAAAGCACCTGCAGAGTTGTTGAGGTCAGCTTCAACAATGGTAGCAGAAAGGATTATTTCCGAAATAGTACTGTACATTATTTTGAAAAAGGCGATATGGTTGCCGTTGAAGGTGTCAGCGGTTTCGACGTTGGTATGGTTAATCTCACCGGCGAAGTAGTGCGTCTTCAATTAAAGAAAAAAGGCATCAATGAAGCTGACGCAGAAATGCGTAAAATCCTGCGCCGTGCGGGCGACCGGGATCTCGACGTCATGGCCCAAAACAAAGCAAGGGAACCAGAGGCCATCATACGCTCACGCGCAATAGCAAAACAACTCAACCTCGGGATGAAGATCAGTGAGGTCGAGTTCCAGGCAGATGGCCGCAAAGCCACTTTCTTTTACATTGCAGATGATCGAGTAGATTTTCGTGAGCTGATTAAAGTGTACGCCCGCGAATTCAAAGTGAAAGTGGAAATGAGGCAGATTGGTGCACGCCAGGAAGCGGGTAAAGTTGGTGGTATCGGAAGCTGTGGCCGCGAACTTTGCTGTAGCACATGGCTCACCGATTTCAAATCCGTGAATACCACAGCAGCACGATATCAGAATCTTTCTATCAACCAGTCGAAGCTTAGCGGACAATGTGGCCGCCTGAAATGTTGCCTCAACTATGAGCTCGATACATACCTCGATGCGCTGCAGGCTTTCCCTGAAAATGCCGATACCCTTCAGGTAGCCAAGGGAACCGCTTTGCTGATCAAAAAAGATATTTTCAGAAACCTGATGTGGTATGTATTGCCTGATAGTTCGAAGCAATATCCGTTAACCATCGAACGTGTTTTGAAGATCAAGGGCGATAACATGCGAAACATCGTGCCCCAGGATCTGGAAGCTGTTGAGGTTACCAGTAGCCGGCCAAAAGAAGTGGAACCCGAATTTGTGGATGTAGTAGGTCAGATCAGTTTGCGAAGCCTCGAGAAAGCTGAAAAGAAAAAACGTTTCTCAGGTCCGGGCCAACAACAGCAGCAACAGCAACAGAGAAAAAAAGATTCAAAACCTCCGCAGCAAAAGCCTCCTCAGGTAAACAAGCCGCAGGGTGGCAAACCCGGAGATCGGCCCCAGAATAACAACACGGGGAACAGACCTCCCCAAAACAAAAAGAGAAGATAACTCTCTTCTCTTTTTGCTGAACAACACTGAGGTTTTGAATTTTACCATCCGTCGCCATCCAGAACATTTCCTATTCCGCCAAGCACGCTCCCTTCCTCTTTGCGTTTATATGTGCCGTAAGCGAGAATCCGACCTGCCAAACGACTGATGGGCAATGTTTGGATCCAGACTTTTCCCGGACCGCGAAGTGTTGCGAAAAACAATCCTTCACCTCCAAAAAGGGTGTTCTTAATTCCTCCCACAAACTGGATGTCGTAATTAACGGTTTGTGTAAATGCTACGATACACCCGGTATCTATTTTAAGAATTTCGCCTGGTTGTAATTCGCGCTCTGTAACGTGACCTCCGGCGTGAACAAACGCAAGGCCATCGCCTTCCAGCTTCTGCATAATAAATCCTTCACCACCAAACAAGCCGGTTCCCAATTTCCTCTGGAATTCAATTCCTACCGACACACCTTTGGCAGCGCAGAGAAATGAATCTTTCTGGCACACCATCTTATTGCCCAGCAGGTGAAGGTCCAGTGGAATTATCTTACCCGGATAAGGCGACGCAAAACTGACTTTCTTCTTGCCGCGGGCAGTGTTGGTAAACGCCGTCATGAATAAGCTTTCACCCGTTAGTATCCGCTTACCTGCAGACATAATTTTACCAAGGAAACCTTGTTGAGGTTTTGAACCATCACCAAAAATGGTTTGCATTTCGATGCCATCATCCATCATCATAAATGCACCGCTTTCGGCAATGGCTGTTTCAGAAGGATCTAACTCTACCTCCACATACTGCATCTCCTCACCGTAGATCTTGTAGTCGATTTCGTGATTTGAAATCATGATTTAGTTTTTATTTTTTAGAACCAACTTCCTACGAATGCCTTGTTCACGTTCTCTTCTCCCAATTTGCGTTTTCTTCTTCTCACATCGAATCCGTGCCTGATAGCAGTGGCTGCCATAAGGAATAGGAATATAATTGAAAATGGTGGTATTCCCATTATCGATATCCATTTACCGCCATACATCCTGCGCATCGGCCTCCTGAGACGTTCGGCAATTACATACATACTAGGCACAATCACCAGCGTCATGAAGAATGCCGATATCAACCCAAATATGATCGTCCATGCCAGCGGCTTCCAGAATCTTGCGCTGTCACCTCCGATGAATATCTGGGGATCCAGGCTTTCAAACATCGAAATGAAATTGATGTTGAAACCAATGCCCAGCGGAATCAAACCGAAGATCGCTGCAAGTGCTGTAAGCAACACCGGTATAATTCTGGTTTTACCAGCCTGTACAACTGCTTCCCTTGTTTTCAGGCCTCTCGAACGGAGTTCATCGGCAAATTCAATCACGAGAATTCCGTTTTTAACCACGATACCTGCCAGACCCACGATACCTAAGCCGGTAAAGGCAATCGACACATCCATTCCTGTAAGAGCAAATCCGAGGAACACACCAATTACGCTGAAAATAATTTCAGTAAGGATTATTACCGGTTTGCTTACGGAGTTAAACTGAAGCACAAGGATAAACAGGATAAGCATCAATGCAACGATCAATGCATTACCAAGGAACGCTCCTGTTTCTGCCTGTTGTTCCCCTTCTCCTGTTTGTTGAATGGTAACGCCGGGTTGAACACCATGAAATCTGTTGAGATGACCTTTGATCTCCTGGTTAACAGCAGTTGGTGTGTAACCTTGCGAAGTGAGTACATTGGAGCGAAGAATGATGGTTCGTTTATTATTCTTCCTCTTCACACTTCCCAACGTGCTTGTATAATCAACGTCTACCAGTGAGCTGATTGGTACACTCTTAACCTGTCCTGATGCCATATCACGGAAAGTGATGCGCATGTTAAGGATGTCTGCGAGATTTTTCCTTTGCACTTCCTGGTTACGAAGCTGAATTTTATATTCATCTTCTCCATCCTTGATTTTCGAAACTTCTCTTCCGAACAAAGCCGTTCTTATCTGCATACCAACCTGGCCGGTAGTTACACCCTCGATCATTGCACGTTCCCTGTTTACGGTCAACGCAACTTCAGGATTAGTGAGATCCACATCCATTTTCAATTCTTCTACTCCCGGAACACGTATGGAATCGAGGTAATTTTTCAATGCAACCGACGTCTTAATCAGGTTATCGAAATCCTCGCTCGCTATTTCAATATTAATCGGCGGTTCTGTAGGCGGTCCTGTCGATTCCTGGGAAACGGAAATTTCCGCACCGGGAACTCCCTTAACTGCTTCGCGGATCCTATCCAGCGCAACTGCAGTAGAACTGTCGCCTCTGTGTTTAAACTCTACGAATGAAACCTGGACCCTACCTAATTCAGGCCGTGTACTCCTGTCGCCGCTGGCGGGATCTGCTGCACCTACTCCAACATTGGAAATTATACTTTCAACGATCGGATTCTTTTTACCGTCGTTCATGTTCAACGCAGTATACACGCGCTTTTCCAACACCTGTGTAACAGAGTCGGTATACTCTACATCGGTACCCACCGGTAATTTCAGATATACATATACATAGTTCGGATCAGCGTTGGGGAAGAATACCACCGATACACGATCAGCTGCAATTGAACCAATAAATATGAAAAGGCTCACAAAGAACAGGGCGATTGTACCAAGCAGTAAGTACACCGGCCTCCAACCCTTTAGCGACCAGCGAAGCATCTTTTCGTATTGACGCATCACAGCTGGCAACGCTTTGTTCTGAAAACCGCGGATTATTCCATCCAGCACAAACTTATTAAGCAGTACCAGGAGGATGAGGAAGAGTATCAGGTTACCCCAGAAGGTTAGTCCAACCAGGTCGAGCACGATGCCAAGTCCAAGCCCGATCCAGAATCCTTTCGTTTTGAAAATATCTGTTTTCTTGTGTCCTTCTCCTTCCGGGTGATTCATGAAATCTACCGCAAACACCGGGTTCATGATGAACGCAACGATCAGTGATGCTGTAAGCGTGAAGATGAGCATCACCGGCAGGTATATCATGAATTTTCCGATAATACCTGGCCAGAAAAGTAACGGGAAAAAAGGAGCAAGTGTTGTAAGCGTTCCTGCAAGCACTGGTATGAATACCTCTCCTGCGGCAATCATTGCCGACTTTTCGGAGCTTATCTGTCCTCCACCCTGCACAAAAATGCGGTGCGTGTTTTCAATAACCACGATAGCATCGTCTACAATAATACCAAGTCCGAACAGCAAGGCAAACAGCACGATGAAGTTGAGCGTCACGTTTGCACCAACCATAATATCCGCAACCGGTAAAAACAGGAATGCAACGAACATACTCAGCGGCACACTCAGGGCTACGAAGAAGGCATTGGTTACACCCATGAAAAACATCAGGATGATAAGCACCAGTATAAAGCCGATTACAATTGTATTTACCAGCTCGTTGAAGGAGTGGCTCGCGTTCTTACTCAGGTCGCCGGTAAGTACTATCTTGACATCAGGCGGAAAAACAGTTTTTTGCATGTCTGCCACCAGGGCTTTCACATTGTCTGCTGTTTCAATGAGGTTCTCACCCGCACGTTTGATGATATTCAGCGTAATTACATTCTTACCATCAAGACGGGCATAGCTTTCTTTTTCTTTGGTTGTATCCTTTACAATGGCGATATCCTTCAGGTAAATGGGGCTACCGCTTGTGTTCCTCACAACAATCTTCTCGATGTCGGAAGCTGTTTTGAATTGTCCCTTCAGTTGCAGGTTCCTTTTCATATTCCCCACTTCCAGGAGACCGCCCGAAATATCGAGGTTTTCGCGTGCAACTGCATTCGCAATGTCATCGAACGTGATATTAGCGCTCTGCATGCGATAATTATCAACGTTGATCTGGAATTCACGTTCAGGTGCACCCACGATATCCACCCTGTTGATTTGTGGAAGTTCTTCAAGCCTGTCCTGCAGATCGTCCGCAAATTCTTTCAGCCTCATTGGATCATAGTCGCCGCTGATATTAACGTACATGATCGGCAGGTCCGACAGGTTTACGTCGAGCACCGTCGGTTCTTCGGTGAGGTCGGTAGGTAGATCAGGTTTTGCTTTATCTACCGCATCCTTCACCTTTTGCAATGCCACGTCAATATTTTCCGAAGCGTCGAATTCAACGAGAATCGCTGAATAGTCCTGTTGCGATGTGCTGGTAATTTTATTCACCTTTACACCGCTTAACGATTTCAGTTGTTTTTCAATGGGCTGGCTCACCAGGTTTTCAATGTCCTTGGGTGAGTTACCTACGTAAATTGTCTGGATATATACCGTGGGAATAACCAGGTCGGGAAATTGTTCTTTGGGTAACGTGATGAACTGGGCCACACCTATCACAGAGATGAATATCATCATAAGGTAGATGGACGTCCTGTTCTTGATACTCCACGTAGTAGGGCCAAAGTTTTTGAACTTGCCCTTAATATTATCTAGAACACTCATACAGATTGTTTGTGGTTGAATGCGAAAATTCCTTGCTTATATGTTCGTGTTGGTCGTGATCGCCTGGCCTTCGTACAATCCCTGGAATCCTTCAGTGATCAGGGCGTCGTTGGCCTTAAGGCCTGCTTTCACTTCCAGGTCGTTGCCGTAGAGTTCTCCTATTTCCAGTTGCCGTTTGCGCGCCACAAGCTTCCCGTTTTCGTTTACAGCAACCATCACGTATTTACCTTTCTCATCGTTCTGAAGCGTGTTCATTGGTATAGTGATAGCATTGTTGGCACTGTAATCAAGAATTTTCACCAGAGCAATCTGGTTTGGTCTCAGATCTTTCGATGCAGGCAACTTTGCTTCAATGTAGAACGACCTTGTTGCAGGATCAATCGTTTTACCTTTTACGTTGATCTTCGAATGAAGTGTTTTCCCTACATCGGGGAGGCTGATCTCAACATCGGTTCCTTCGTTCACCCGGTCGAGATAATTTTCAGGAACCTGGGTTGTCAGTTTCAGGTTATTGGTATTCACGATGCGTATGCCCAGTACGTTTGCAGTAGCCGGACTGAATACTTCGCCCACTTTAATGTTCACCCATTCTGCAACTCCTGATATTTCAGCATATACATTCGACATAGATGCCTGCTCATTGAGCAATGCGAGCTGTTTATTCAGATTGTCCACATTGTTTTTTGCCTGCAACAGTTCTACCTCTGTTCCGATTTCTTTTTCCCACAAATTCTTTCGGCGATCATAAACGGTTTGTGCCAGGTCGAGCTGAACTTTCACCTGTTCGATCTGTTGTTTGGTAATTGCGTCGTCGAGGCGGAGAAGCAGTTGTCCTTTCTTCACAAAATCTCCTTGCTTAACGTAAACAGCTTTCACTTGTCCACCCGGGCCGCGTGGTGTTACATATGCGATGTTTTCAGCATCGATCTTTCCCTGCAATTCGATGTAGTGAGAGAACTTTTTTGTTTCCACCGGCGTAATAGCTACAAGCTTGGCGTTACGCGCAGCAGCGCTGGTGTCGGTTTTTGCCAGCTCTCCTTCCAGCTCAGCAATTCGGCTATTAAGTTTTGTTTGCTCGTCGCGCAATTTCTGCAGCTCCGCTTTTTTGTCGGCATTGCTGTTTTTACCTTCGCTGGTGGTATTACCACAAGCCACAACAGTTAATACAAACGTTGCAACGGCAGCGACCCTGGAAATCTGGTTCATGTTGCTGTATTTGAAGTTCATTTTTGAATTAGTTTGGTTGTTTACAGTTTACCGGTTGCCCTCAGGTAATCCACTCTTGCTATAATGGCGTCGTAGAGGGCAGCGTAATAATTATTCTGAGCAGTGGTAAGTTCCGCCTGGGAATTCGTGATCTCCAGGTTCGAACCCAAACCCTGTTCATATTTCAGTTTTGTTTGATTGTATACTTCTTCCGCCAGCTCCATATTCTTCTTCTGGTATTCCATCGTTGCCACAGCCGAGCGCATTCCGTTTCTTGCGTTGGCTATTTCCTGGTCGATCGATAGTTCCAGGTTTTCTATGTTGTTGTTCGTTTGTTCGAGTTGCAGCCTGGCCGCGCGAACTTTCGCAGCTTTTGCAAGTCCATCGAATATTGGAACATTTATCCTGAGGCCGACTGCAGAAGAAGGAAACCACGGTTCATTTCTTTTAAAGAAATTGAATTCGTTGCGCTGCGCTACCTTGTAATACGAACCGCTGAGTGACACAGAAGGGAGATAACTCAACTTGTATCTTCTCACATTGTATTCATTCAATTTCTTCGACAACGCGAGTTGTTCATACTCCGGCCGCTCATTGTAATTAAACTGTGTTTCGATTAATTCCTGCGAATAAATTTCTTCGGGTAACGAATCTGTAAGCACCACGCTCCTGTTTACCGGCATACCAATCAGTACCTTCAGTCCGACCATTGCATTTTCAAGCTGGTTCTGAATTTTCAGCCTTTCTGTGCGAAGGTTGGTAAGGCTCACTTCGGCTTTGCTCACATCGAGTTTTTCTGCAAAGCCGTTTTTGTAAATCTCTCTTGTATCATTTAACAACTGCTCAAACCTTTTGATGTTGGCGTCTATTGTAGATATTTGCTGTCTGCCCGCCAGTATCTGGTAGTATATTTTATGAACATTGGCCTTGATTTGTTCTTGTGCAACTTCAGCCGATTTCGTTGCGAAAGCAATTGCTGTACTCCGCGCCTGCAATCCTACAAATACCTGCCCATCGAATAACAATTGTGAAAGATCTACACCTCCTGAGGCGATGTATTTGGTACCGAATTGAGCTTCAACAAATCCGAAATCACTCGGGGGAACAATAGTTGCCCCGGTTCCATCTTTCACACCTTCCTGTGCCAGCACACCATAGGTAGCCGCAGCTATGAAGTTGGGAAAACGTTGTACCGCAACGTTAGGATAGTAGTTTGCACTCACACTACCGGTTACCTGGGGAAAAGCCGAAGCAGTAATTTCCTTGTTCTGCGCACGCTGCAATTCTATTCCGATAAGCGAATTGCGCACCTGCACGCTGTTTTTGTTGGCATAATCCACTGCTTCTTTTACTGAAAGACTTACAGTTGAATCCTGCGCCATGGCAGCGAAAACCGTAAAGAAAGACAGCAGCACCAGGAACAGATTTTTGTTCACGAACTTTTTGGTTGACGATTCTACAAAGTGGTTCATTGCGTAATTTTTGTTCTTTCCTGTTGATATTTCGAAATAAGCCTGTGTCCTTTCAGAGATGCAACCCCAAATGCAAAATGTTCTATCAATGCGGTATGCACCTTCGAGAGGTTATATCTGGAAGGTGGAAATACATCCTGGTTAAAACTAGCCATCATGCACTCCAGCCTGATCTTGGCAACCAGGTCGATATCTATTTCCGGCCGGTACAAATCCTGCTCAATTCCCCTGCGCAGGTTATCCCTGATCACGTCGTACAGGTATTTGTTTTTGTGTTCAAGGAACAGCCTGTACGAAGCAGGATGAAATTTCTCCAGGTCATACATCATTGCCGGGTTCATTTCAGAAAAAATCAATTGCATCAGGTCCATCGCAGCAAACAATTCGTGCACCGCATCTTTACTATTGTCGCGATTTTCATTACATATCTGCTGCGCCTGTTTAATTGTATTTCGGACTACAGCTTCTACCAACTCCTCCTTGTCAGAGAAATAGAGGTACAAAGTCTTCTTCGATACACCCAGCTGAGTAGCTATCTCATCCATGGTGATCGACTTGATCCCGTAGCGCCTGAACAATTCATTCGCTTTTTCCTGAATTCTGAGTTTTATATCCATAGTTATCACACACCAAAAGCGGGGGCAAAACTATGGAAACTGAAACCGTTACCAAAGTTTCCACGGTGGTTTTTCGGTGAAATTTCCGGTGAATGACAGTTTTAAGTCGGAATTCGTTTCCAAGTCCCAACATTATTTTTGAACAATATCAATATGTTGTGAAAAAGTACCTGCTTTTCTGTGTCGTGGTATGCGTCGGTCTCAGAGTCGAAGGCTGGGGCTTCTTTGCTCACCGTTTGGTGAACTATCACGCCGTGTTCCTTCTTCCACCAGAAATGCTGGTGCTGTACAAGCCGAATATTGAATACCTGGTAGAACATTCAGTAGATGCCGATAAACGGCGCTATGCCGTTCAGGATGAAGGTCCAAGGCATTATTTCGATATGGACCGTTATGGAAAAGATGAATTTGCCTCAAAAGACGTAACCTGGAAGCAGGCCTGCGAAAAATTTCCGGAAGACACGCTCAAAACGCATGGCATTGTACCCTGGTGGATACAGGTCTCCCTGGGCAGGTTAGTTAATGCCTTCAAAGAAGGAGATAAGAAAAAAATACTGCGATTCTCTGCCGACCTCGCACACTATATAGGAGATGCTCATGTCCCGCTACATGCGTCAAGTAATCATAACGGCCAGTTTACGGGCCAGCATGGCATCCATGGTTTCTGGGAATCACGCATCCCGGAACTTCTTGCCGAAAAGGAATGGGACTATTGGTTAGACAAAGCTGATTATATCCGAAAGCCACTTCATTTTATATGGAAGCGGGTGTATGAAAGCGCATTGGCAGCCGACAGCGTGCTTCTCTTTGAACGGGAACTGAATACCAGGTTCCCCGCCCAGGGTAAATATGCATTCGAAAACAGGAATGGCATATTGGTGAAGCAGTACTCCGAGGCCTATTCAGTGGAATACAACAAAATGCTCAACGGTATGGTAGAACGCCGGTTCAGGGAATCGGTGTATGCGGTGGCGTCTTTCTGGTATACAGCCTGGGTCAATGCCGGACCGCCCGACTGCAGGAAAATTGCGCAAACGGCAATGAATGATAGCGATTCCACAGAATACGAAGCATTGAACCGGCAGTGGAGAACGGGCAAAATTAACGGGAAAGCCTGCGAATAGCGGCGCTTCCTGCCACTGTTCTTCAAGGGAGGCTCGTCAGGTATCCTTATCTTTGGCGGCCTAATACATAATAAATCAACGGAAAGTGACCCAGGTGTTACACAATTTCAACGCAGGACCCAGCATCTTACCGCGGGAGGTATTTGAAGAAGCAAGCCAGGCAATTCTCAACTTCGACGACACGGGTTTGTCAATTCTTGAACTTGGTCACAGAACGAAAAAGTTCCAGGCCGTGATGGATGAAGCCATTGCGCTGGTGAAAGAGTTGATGCAGCTCGACAGCAATCACGAAGTGATGTTTCTTCATGGCGGTGCATCCACCCAGTTTCTCCAGGTGCCTATGAACCTGCTTGGCGAAAACGACCTCGCCGCCTATACCGACACCGGAGTATGGGCGTCGAAGGCTATCAAAGAGGCAAAATTGTTTGGGCATGTTGAAATTGTATGCAGCTCGAAAGAAGGCAACTACACTTATCTGCCTAAAAACTTCACTGTTCCTAAAACGGCAAAATACCTGCATATAACCACCAACAATACCATCTATGGCACCCAGTGGCATGATCTTGATCCCATCTATTCGGCAGGAGTGCCTATCGTTGCCGATATGAGTAGTGATATACTCAGTCGCGATATAGACTTCAACAAGTTTGATGTGATCTATGCGGGTGCACAGAAGAATGTGGGTGCCGCCGGTGTAAATCTTACAGTTATCAATAAGAACATACTCGGTAAGGTTAAAAGAAAGATTCCGAGTATGCTCGACTACAATGTTCATCTTGCCAACGGATCGATGTACAATACACCTCCGGTGTTCGCAGTTTACCTGTGTATGCTCACGCTGCGGTGGCTGAAAGGCAAAGGGGGAGTGAAGGAAATTGAAAAGCTGAATAACCGGAAAGCATCATTGCTGTATAATACAATTGACTCTCTGCCCCTGTTCAAAGGAACAGTGGTAAAGGAAGACAGGAGTAAAATGAACGTATGTTTTGTAGCCAGCAACGAAGCCGTGGAACAAGAATTTATAGAATTGTGTCAAAAAGAAGGGATGATCGGCGTAAAAGGTCACCGGAGTGTGGGAGGGTTCAGAATCTCTCTCTACAATGCGCTGCCTGTTGAAAGTGTTGAGGCGATTACCGACCTGATGAAAGATTTTGCGCAACGAAAATCCTAACTCTAAACAAAAGATTAATGGCGATAGTCAATCCATTTAAAGCTCTACGACCCCAGCCCCAATTTGCACCGAAAGTAGCTTCACCACCATATGATGTACTAAGCAGCCAGGAAGCAAAGGTTGCCGCAAGAGGAAATCCGCATTCTTTCCTGCACATCACCAAGTCTGAAATAGACCTTCCTGAAAAGACCGACATACATTCTACAGACGTGTATGAACGTGCCAAGCAGAACCTCGAGGCGTTTATTCAGCGTGGAGTACTTTTCCGTGAAGACAAAGCCTGCTTCTACATTTACCAGCTGATCATGAATGGCCGCAGCCAGACAGGACTGGTAGGCGTGAGTTCAATAGACGACTATGAAAAAGGAGTGATCAGGAAGCACGAATTCACCCGTCCGGAAAAGGAACAGGACCGCATCAATCATATCAAAACTACAAGAGCACAAACCGGGAACGTCTTTCTTGCTTACCGGAATGTGGATGAAATCGACCAGGCCATCAACAACTGGAAATCTACTCACGACCCGGTTTACGATTTTATTGCTGAAGATGGAGTGAGCCACGCCATCTGGGTAATCAACTCCGACCAGGTGACCAATAACCTGAAAAAGTTATTCAAAGAAAAAGTGCCTGCAACTTATATAGCTGACGGACACCACCGCGCTGCATCCGCAGCCAAGGTTCGCCTCCAGGTAGAAGAGAATTATTTCCTTACAACATTGTTCCCCGCGAACGAACTGCGCATCATGGATTACAACCGTGTTGTGAAAGACCTCAACGGCCTGGCTCCCGACGACTTTATGGAGAAGCTTAAGGAAGATTTTGAGGTAGAAACAGCAGAGCAGGCTTTTTCACCTCAACACCTCCATGAATTTGGAATGTATATCAAGGGCAGATGGTATAAATTAACTGCAAAAAACCACACATATACCGACGATCCGATAGGCGTATTGGATGTAACTATTCTTTCCAATCACGTGCTTGATAAAATACTGGGCATAAAAGACCAGCGTACTGACAGCAGGATTGACTTTGTTGGCGGAATCCGTGGACTTTCGGAACTTGAAAAGCGGGTTAACTCCGGCGAAATGCAGGTTGCATTCAGTTTGTACCCGGTGAGCATCGAGCAGCTTTTCGACATTGCAGATAGCGGCGAAGTGATGCCACCGAAGAGTACCTGGTTCGAACCTAAACTGCGCGATGGCCTGCTTACACACGTAACCCGCGAGTAGCCCTAATCAAGATCCAATGAAATTATTCATATTTCTCATTCTAATTACCTGCGCTCTTCAACCGGCCTCCGGGCAAACGGCTGCACAAACAGCTAAAAACTATATGAGGCAGGGCGACTATGCCAATGCTATCCTGGTTCTGAACCGTGCCCTGGAATCTGACAGCGACAATGCGGAGATGAGAAAGGATTTAGCGCTGGCTTATTACCTGCAACGCGATTACCCAAAGGCACTTGATGCCATGAAACCTCTTGTTGAAAGCAGGGGTAGTGGCGATGCGCAAAGCTTCCAGATCCTCGGAATGATACATGAGGGTACAGACAACAGGAAAGATGCTGAACGTGCATATCGCCAGGGTTTGAGAAGATTTCCGGAAAGTGGTGCTTTGTTCAGTGAGCTTGGCGAACTCTTATGGAGCAATGGATTGTTCCCGGAAGCATTAAGCCAATGGTTGAAAGGTATTCAACGCGATCAATCGTACCCCGGCAATTATTTCCATGCGGCAAAGTATTATTACCTCTCGCGCGACAAAGTATGGGGACTTATCTATGGAGAAATATTCATCAACCTTGAAAGCTACAGCCGCCGCACACCCGAAGTAAAAACCATGCTTTACGAAGGCTACAAAAAGCTTTTTGCAGAAACTGATCTTACACGCGAGCAGGATAACAAAAACGAATTCGTAAAGGCATTTCTCGAAGTAATGAAAGAGAATGCACATGTGGTATCGAAAGGCGTTACGCCTGAAGCACTAACTGTGCTACGTACACGCTTCCTGCTCAGATGGAATGAAAAATATGCGGCCAGATTTCCCTTCCGGCTGTTCGATTACCACAAACAGCTGGCGAAAACAGGAATGTTCGATGCATATAACCAATGGATATTTGGCGCAGCCAACAACCTCACCACTTTCCAGCAATGGACAGTAACGCATCCTGAAGAATACAATAAGTTCAGCTCTTTCCAGAAGAACCGCGTTTTTAAGGTGCCCGACGGACAGTACTACAACGGCCGCCCCTGATAACAGCCACTCCTCTGCTATTCAGTCAAAACTTCAATCCTTTGATTGAACGCGTTTTTTGCATAATTTAAAGGAATACCATTTGTTGAATGCATCCATATGAAAGAACCAACGAGGTTATTTGATTGCTTAGAGCTATTGGTGAAAAAAGGAGAGCAACCCGATCTGCTAGCTGGCAAAGTGAACGGCTCGTGGAAGCTATATAGCACCCGCGATGTTAAAAACACGGTAGACCAACTCGCTACCGGGCTGATGTTAAACGGCATCGGATATAACGATGGAACCGTTGAGGGCCGCGATAAAGTTGCCATCATCAGTAAGAACAGGCCCGAGTGGATCATGACCGACCTGGCTGTTCAGCAAACCGGTGCCATACTGGTACCCGTTTATCCCACCATCCACGTTAATGAACTTAGCTACATCCTGAACGATGCCAAAGTGAAAGCCATCTTTGTGAATGACAGCGGTGATTTCGAAAAGCTGTCGTTCATCCGTTCGCAGGTTCCTACCCTCACCCAGGTATACAGCTTTGAACAGGTGGAAGGTGCCACGCATTGGTCTGCCCTGTTGAAAGATGCAGACGAACAACAGATAAAAAGAAGTTCCGAAAAGATCAGGAATGAAGATGTTGTCACGATCATTTACACATCGGGAACAACAGGTTCACCAAAAGGTGTGATGTTGTCGCACGACAACATTCTGAGCAACGTGCTCGCGTGTATTCCCTGTTTACCCGATCTCCACATGAAGGTGCTAAGCTTCCTTCCGCTTAATCACATCTTTGAGCGCATGATCACCTACTATTATTTTTATAAGGGTGCATCGATATACTACGCAGAGAGTATGGAAACTATCGGCGACAATCTGAAGGAAGTCCGTCCGCATATGTTTACCACTGTGCCGCGGCTGCTCGAAAAAGTATATGATAAAATCATGGCGAAGGGATCGGATCTCACCGGCATTAAAAAGAAACTATTTTTCTGGGCTCACGATCTCGCAACCAGGTTTGAAATCAACCAGAACCAGGGTGTCTGGTTCAACATGCAGCTGGCCCTGGCAAATAAGCTCATATTCAAAAAATGGCGTGAAGCACTTGGCGGCAATCTCATTTGTATTGTTTCAGGCGGAGCGGCCTGCCAGGTGCGCTTGATAAGAATATTCACTGCCGCAAAGATTCCCATCCTGGAAGGATATGGATTAACCGAAACTTCTCCTGTTATAAGTGTATACCGCGTGGAAGAGGAAGGCAGGATGTTTGGTACCGTAGGCCCCGTAATCGATAATGTGGAGGTGAAAATAAACGACGATGGTGAAATCCTTTGCAAAGGCCCAAACGTGATGGTTGGTTATTACAAACGGCCCGACCTCACCGCGGAGGTGATTTCCAACGGTTGGTTTCATACCGGTGATATAGGAACCATGGTTGAAGGGAGGTTTCTCAAAATCACTGATCGCAAAAAAGAAATGTTTAAAACAAGTGGCGGTAAATATGTGGCGCCGCTTCCCATAGAGAATAAACTCAAAGAATCAGTTTACATTGAACAGGCTATGATCATCGGCGCCGACAAGAAATTTGTAAGTGCCCTGATCGTCCCTTCTTTTCCGAACCTCCGGGATTGGGCAAGTCAGAAAGGTATAATTGAAAGTTCAAACGCTGCTTTACTTGAACATCCCCGGGTAAAAGAACTGTACAAGGATCTCGTTGAAAATTTCAATAAATACTTCAACCACGTAGAGCAGATAAAACGATTTGAACTGCTGGCCGACGAATGGACAATCGAAGGCGGGGAAATGACTCCCAAACTCAGCCTCAAGCGCAAAGTAGTGCTGGAAAAAAACGCGGCTGCTATTGCGCGTATATACCACTGATAAATAGAGCCTATTGTTTATATTGCTGCATAAATTGTGTTTATGCTTAAATCGATGACTGGCTTTGGAAGAGCAGAACGGGCAGTAGGCGACAAAACGTTCCTGGTTGACATAAAATCGCTGAACGGAAAACAATTTGAGCTGAACCTGAAGATTCCAGCCTTTCTCAAGCCCTTTGAATTCGAAATCAGGAATATTCTCTCAAAAAATCTGAATAGGGGTACAATCGACTGTACCATCAGCCTGAAAGAAACTGGTTCTGCAAAACCAGTGAGCATAAACACCGACCTGGCTAAAGCTTATTTCAAACCCATTGCCGAACTTTCCAAAGAACTCAACCTCGACGCTTCCAGCATTCTGAGCACGTTGTTGAAACTTCCCGAAGTGATTACTCCCACGGGGGAAACATTAACCGACGATGAGTGGCAGGTGTTCCAGCAGGTGGTAGTGTCGGCAATAGACGACCTTAACAACCATCGCCTCGAAGAAGGAAAATCGCTGCAGGTTGATTTACTATTGAGAATTTCAAACATCCTCAAACAGCAGGAAGAAATAATCAAACTGGAACCATCGCGTAAAACCCGTATTAAGGATGGGCTAGTGAAGATTCTCGAGGAAAACCTTGGAAAGGATGGATACGACTCCAACCGCCTCGAGCAGGAAATCATCTACTACATCGAGAAGATTGATCTCAGCGAAGAGCAGGTTCGTTTAAAAAATCATTGCAACTACTTCGTAACCGTAGTTGCCGACCTCGAAGAAGGAAAGGGAAAAAAACTTTCATTTATTCTGCAGGAAATAGGAAGAGAAATAAATACAACAGGTGCCAAAGCCTACGACTCAGACATTCAGAAGTATGTTGTATTGATGAAAGACGAACTGGAAAAAGCAAAGGAACAGGTGCTAAACGTTCTCTAACATGTCACGATTAACACAAACTTTACTGGTTGCACTTGTGATTACTACGGCAGTTTTCTCCTGTGGCACTATTGATGTATTTGAAAAAAACGTGAGCATTCCGGATCATGCATGGAGTTCTTCATTCAAGCCGCAGATAAATTTCGAAATCAGCGATACAACCTCATTATACAACATCTTCGTTGTGATCCGACACACTAATGCCTACCGGTACAACAACATCTGGTTGAACGTGTATACACAGATACCAGGGGACTCTGCCCGCAAAGAAAGCGTGGACCTTCGCCTGGCAACAGATGAAAAAGGATGGCTGGGTAGCGGCATGGATGACATCTTTGAACACCGTATCCGCATCACAGAACAGCCGGTGGCATTAACGAAACCTGGCACCTACACATTTACGCTGGAACAAATAATGCGCGAGGAGCCATTGATGCACGTGATGAATGCAGGAATCCGGGTAGAGAAAGTGACTGCGGACACGCAATAACTACATCATGCTGCTAAAAAAAAGAGTGTTATTCATCACAGTAGTTTATTGGGTGCTGCTGGTGTACATTCTTGCTGCACTTATATTCTGGTTTATTGCACTGGAGCTACAGAACCGGCAAATGGCAGAATACAGGCTCAATGAACTGAACAAAGACTCTCCCCGCTACGACAAACAATACGATGAAATCGTGGGCGATAAAAACCGGAAAACGGCCCAATATGTTGGAGAAGGCGTAACATTCCTGGCACTGATCATCTTCGGCGCGGTTTACATGTATCGCGCAGTGCGCCGGCAATTCGTATTGCAGCGGCAGCAGGAGAATTTCATGATGGCCATTACGCATGAGTTAAAAACCCCCATCGCAGTTGCCAAACTAAACCTTGAAACATTACAGAAGCACCAGCTTGATGAAGCAAAGCGGCAGAAGCTGATCCAGATGACGCTGCAGGAAACCAATCGCCTCAAC
>JAFAGE010000340.1 GCA_023423015.1 Bacteroidota bacterium | reverse complement strand
TTCAGAAGGCAGAGAAGAAAGGCCGTACGAAGCAGGAAGTAGACGAGATCATCTTCTGGCTCACCGGTTACGATGCAAAATCGCTGCAAAAGCAGATTGATAACAAAATCAACATCGAAGATTTCTTCAACCAGGCGCCGCAGCTGAATCCAAATGCTTCAAAAATCACCGGCGTAATCTGCGGCTATCGCATAGAAGAAATAGAAGATCCCTTGATGAAAAAAGTACGTTACCTCGATAAACTGATCGACGAACTCGCCAAGGGCAAACCGATGGAAAAGATTTTGAGGAAGTAGGAGACAGGTTACTTACTCATCAACTTACTCTTCACTACTGTTTCGATTACTTCGTCTCGTAGCGTGCGGCTGATAGGAATAAGGTGGCTTTGTATGCGGATGTCGTTGTTGTCGATGCTGTCAATCTTTGCAATGGATACGAGGTAAGACTTGTGCACGCGGAGAAAACGGCCGTTGTCGAGGTAGCTCTCTACGGTTTTTAAGGGCAGCAGCGTCATGTGCCGGCCGCTGGTCGTGTGAATCATCACGTAATTTTGCAAAGCCTGGATAAACAGGATGTCGCCAATCTGTATCTTCTCATATTTATTTTCGCACTTGATAAATACATAATCGGGGGCAGGGGACGTGTTCTCCTGCTTCTGGTTTTTGAGCAGGTAGTAGTCTCTTGCCTTATTGGTTGCTTTCAGAAATCGGTTGAATGTAATGGGCTTCACCAGGTAGTCCATCGCATCAAACTGGAATCCTTCTACTGCATAGTCGGGATATGCAGTTGTAAGTATCACCATCGGCAGGTTGCTTTTTATTTTAAGAAAGTCGAGACCGCTCATAAATGGCATCTGGATGTCGAGGAAGATTAAATCCACCTGCCGGCTTTCGAGCAGTTTATTCAACTCTAAAGAATTCTGCGCAATAGCTGCCAACTCCAGGTAATCGATCACTTCAATATACCTCGCAAGGCCTTCGCTGGCCAGTGGTTCGTCGTCTGTTATTACGCATTTCAGTTTCATGCGAGGTCGATGGTTAATGCTACTTTAAAGTTATCGGCTTCTTCAACAACGTCAAGTTTATGTTTTCCGGGATACACCAGGTTCAGCCGCCGTTGCACATTTGCCAGCCCGATGCCCGTTGTGCCATTCACCAGTTTTCCGTTTTTGCTGTTCTCTATAGTTAATTGTAGCAGGTGATGGTCTTTGATGTCGAGGTTCATTTTGATGTAGTGTTGCCTTTCGCGGCCCTTCGATAAGTGTTTGAATGCATTCTCCACAAAAGGAATCAACATAAACGGCGCAATGTGGCTGTTGTTTACCGATGCGTGATTGATTTCAAACGAGAGGTCGGTTTGGTCTTCGTGCAAACGAAGCGATTCGAGTTCGATGAAATTCTCCAGAAATTTCAGTTCCTTATTCAGGGGTATTTCTTTCTCGTTGCATTCATACAATTGGTAACGCAACATATCCGAAAACGAGGCCAGCGATTCCGATGCAAGGTCGGGATTCTTATGAATCAATACGAATATGGAGTTGATGGTATTAAACAGGAAATGCGGATTGATCTGGGATTTCAGGTATTTTAATTCTGTTTCTAAATTCTCTTTTTCAAGTGTTAGTCTCTTTTTTTCGGAAGTGAGCCAGTTCTTGCCCAGTTTCACGCTCATGGCCAGCGTCATAGCACCAAGTGTAGAGGGCAATGCCACAATGGAGAAAATACTGAAGAACTGGTGCGGCTGTTTGTTGAAGAGGTCTACAAATGTTTTGTTTGACACCCATGCATTGAGATAGTATCCCGATGTTATTAAAGCCGAGCAAACCAGGATCGTTAGAATAACAAGCGAGATATACGTTTTATACCGGCCGGGATAAAGGAAACGTGGAATTAAATAGTACAGGTTGAAATAAGCGCCTGCAGCCTGGAATATGATAAATCCGAGAAATTTAACCGGCAACTCTCCCTGGAACAAATAAGCAAATACGTTATTGAAACTGCCGATGTTGATAAACAACCAAAGCAGGTGATACGCAATCCAGAATGGAATGTGATAGAGCCTGTATTTTACGATCCAGTTGCGCATGTGGCTAAAAGTATCATTTGCTTCAGAAAGATACCGGTAAAATGGATGAATCGTCTGCCCGGGTTGATGTAGTGCGTCCTCCGGCTGACAGAAGGTAAAAACAACCCGTTTTACACGTAGTCAATCGGTAAGCACCGTTAATCAATTGCCTTTAAAAGCTGCCTGTTTGCCTCATTTATTTGAATAAAAATTCAAAATGAGGACCGTCCTGCTCATCACCATTGCACTCATATCTACCTCCGCATATTCGCAGGTAAGAGGCAAACTGCAAACCACCACCGGCGAACCTGTGGCATCGGCAAACGTTGTCATTTATCTTGCAACAGATAGCAGCAACGTTGCGGGTACGTCGTCTGATGATGCAGGGTTGTTTGAATTCGCCAACATCGCTGCGGGTACTTATTACTGCCGCATCAGCAGCATCGGTTATATATCGGCGTTTACTGATAGCTTTATGGTCCCGGCTTACGCTTCGCCAATCATTTTACCAACGATGATTCTTACAGAAGAAGACGCAACTTTAAACGAAGTTGTTGTTAGCGCGAGGAAGGACCTTGTAAGAGTTACTCCCAACGGAAAGATATTCAACATACAATCTAGCCTGCAAACAAAAGGAAGCAATGCACTGCAGGTGCTGGAGCGTTTACCGGGTGTGATCACCGACCGGCGAAACAACCAGTTTACACTGAACGGAAGCGCAGGGATTACGGTGTTGTTTAACGGCAGGAGGGTGCTGTTATCGATGGACGAACTGATGAACCTGCTGGAAAGCACGGTGGCCGATAATATTGAACGAATAGAACTGCTCACGTCCCCAGGATCGCGATATGATGCTGACGGTAGTGGAGGCATCATCAACATCGTATTTAAGAAAAGCGAAAACGAAGGAACCAGACTCAACGTATCGGCCACTGCCGGGTACGGATACCGGGAGAAAGCTGTTGCCACAGCAACGCTCTCGCACGGTTTTAGGAAAGGGAGCATCAATGTTTCTTATTCGTTTATGCACGATGTGGGCCGTGCAGGGTTTGCAGGTTATGGTACAAACGACGGCCTGATGTACGATGGTACCACCTTCGCCAACTTTTCGGGCATTGCGAAAAGTTTCAGGAATACGCATAACCTGAATCTTGCAGGAGAAATACAGGCAAGCGCAAAACATGTATTCGGGGCCGACTTTGTATTTTCTTCAAACGGCACACATAACCTTTGGAACAACGAAGTAGCCTGGGAGTTCGACAATGGCGAATACCTGCGATATGCCGCATTGTCTGACGGAAAGAGTAAACGCAACAACGTAATAGCCTCCGTTTACTCAAGGCATACGCTTTCCGGAAAATCGCAACTGAATGCAGACGCAAGTTTTCTCAGTTATGTGAATAATAGTCCCGCGCTGATTGATGCAAAATACTTCGACAGGGCAGGCAATCCAGTAGTGCCTGGTGATTCTGTTTACACCAGCGGCAATCGTGGTACGAGTACGTCGAACCTTTATGCGTTCAGTTTTTCTTTAGATTATTCAACGAGGCTCAGTAAGAAGTTAACAGCGGAAATCGGCAGTAAGGTGAGTGTATCCGACAACAGTAACGACAGTAAAATAGAGACGTTGATAGGAGAGGAGTGGCAAACAGATTCGCGATCGCAGAGTTTAATCAATAGTGCTGAGAAAATAGCGGCAGTGTATGGTCAGATTCGTTATACTCCCAATGCAAAATCGAACCTCCAGGCGGGGTTGCGTTATGAATACTGGCAGCGCGACATCAATATTTACAAAGATCCGTTTACTATAGGCAAGCTATTTCCATCGTTGTTGTACAGTTACACGTTCAGGAATAATAATATCATGTCTGTAAGTTATAGTCGCCGTATCAGTAGGCCTGCTTATACCGACCTGGTATCGAATCTTTTCTATAACGATCCCACATTTGTTTTTAGTGGAAATCCATTACTCAAACCCACTCTTACCGATGTAGTTAAAGCAGATTTTACACGAAAGTCGCTGAACGTGGGATTATCGTACCAGTTCGACCGGGATCCTGTGCTGCGGTACCAGATTGTCAGTAATGAAACGAAGGAAATTGGTGTTGCTTCGCCGCAGAATCTCGACTATCAGCAAAGCCTTAATCTGAATCTTAATTATTCACTTCAGCCTGCTTCGTGGATGCGGTTGAGTGCAGGAAGCACCACTTCGTTGCGCAGGTATAAAGTGTCGTACAGTCTGCATCCGGCGGAGAAAACATTTGTATTCCAGAATATAAATTTTAGCGGGCATGTGCAGCTGCCTCACCAGTTTGAAGTGGAGCTGGCGGGTTGGTACAACTTTCCGTTTTATGAAGGAACGAATTCATTAAAAGGTTTTGGAATTATGAACCTTGGTATAGGCAAGAAGTTGAAGAAGGAGCGGGGCAGTTTTCAGTTGGCGTTTCCCGACTTGTTTCGTTCGTTCAGTGTGCACACGCACATCAGCGGCATGACGCCCATTGCATTCAACATAAACACCCACACCAACTGGCGCGATGAAAGCTCACGTTACCGCATAATAAAATTAACCTACAGCAGAACCTTCGGCAAGAGCAGCATTTCTGCCGCGAAGCGAAACAAACAGATTGAGGAGGCGGAGAGGATGTAGGTAGTTCACGTCTCGCGTCTTACGTTTCACTTTTCACCTTTCTCCTTTCACCTTTCACATATCACATTACCTGAAACTCAGATTCGCCAGCCGTATAAAGTTCTTCCAATCATAGATCGTCATATCATGCTTGCCTTCGCGCAGGTGATATCCCAGAGGTTTCTGAATAACGGGTTTATTTTTTTCCGGTATGTTAGCAGGCAGATTAGTTTTAGCGCCAAACAATCTGTAAACTTTCTCTGCTTCTTTCACAGAGAGATAAGAGCCTTTCGGATCTGCCCACATGTCTTCTGTGGCGCTGGTAGTGTAGAGCGGCCGCGGCGCTGTCAGGGCGAGCAGCATGTGCTGGTCTACCGGTAATGCGTCTTCGTTGCGGTTGTATTTTTTGTAGTTGGTCGTGAACCAATGCGGGAACATATTGTTGATGGCTTCGATGGTTTCGCCTAACCGCCGACGTGAGAGAGCCGCGCCGGTATTACCTGAATTGTTGGCGACGCACATGGCGAAACGTTGATCCTGTGCAGAAGCCCAAAGTGAGGTTTTGCCGCCGCGCGAGTGGCCAACAAGCACCACCTGGGTAGCGTTAATATCGTTGTCTTTTTCGAAGTAGTCCATTATGCGGCTCGCGCCCCATGCCCATGCGCCGATGGCGCGCATACCATTGTCGGCTTTGAGTTGTTCAGGGTATAAACGAAGCACGCCGATGGCGAAGCTGTCTTCATCGTCGGGTGCCAGGTCACTCACCTGGAAGGATGCTACGGCATAGCCGCTGTCGATCACCAGCTCAGCGGGCCAGAACTCGCTTTTGGTTTGGCGTGTTGGGTTGGCCACTTCCTTTTCGCGGTTGTTGATGAGCAGGAACACCGGTGCCGGAGTAGTAGTAGTTTTAGGAACGAAGAGGGTGAGGTTGATAACAACCGATTGTGCATTGCGGTAAACGGAGATTTTAACCTCTTTCAGGGTAGCCTTGCCGTTCATCGCGGCGTCGTTTTGGTTGGTCACGGCGAAGCTCAGGCTATCGAAGTCGCGCGGCAATTGTCCATACACATTGTCTTCAAACAACTTCAGTATTTCCGGTCGTCTGATATCTTTCCACTGCTCTTTTGTTTTGATGACTGTATTGTTCGGGCTTTTGAGCAGGTCGGGCAGGGTGTACTTCGGCACTTTGTCTTCGGAGTAGTTGGGCTTAAACGTTTGAGCCTGGCACACCGACGCCAGCACCAGCAGCATGCATGTAAACATTTTCATGATTACAAGTTCGCATTTATTGGCAATGATGCAAAGGGGGTGTTTCATAATGAAAACCCTGTTGGCTATCTTTTCTATTCCTGAGCCACCTAATGAACAGTATTAGAGAAAATAAAGCGGTTAAAACACCCTAACCAAGAAAACTCAATCTCGGTCATATGC
>JAFAGE010000297.1 GCA_023423015.1 Bacteroidota bacterium | reverse complement strand
GATTTAAAACACGGCCTGGATTTCTATCCGGGCCTATTTTTTTCCCCTTTCACCTTTCACCGCTCACCGCTCACTTCTGCCCTTCGCCCTCCACCCTCTACCCTCTACCCTGCCAGGCTCCAAATCTCTTCTCCTTTAACGTGAGCCGCCTTTGATCCACCCTGCTTAATGGAATTTATCATTGCCTGTGCAAGTACCCGGGTGGGTAGCGGCTTCTGAGAGCGAAGTATTCCTAATTTATTCAGAAAACGTATTGCCTTGATCCCGGCTACTTCCATTGTGCGATCAGTTTCTTTGCGATCGAGTATCGGTGGATTGAAGATGACGAGTTTCGGAAATCCTAGCGCGTGAACTGCTTCTTCCAGTTTTCCTTTCATACTGGAATAGAATATGGGCGACTTCGCAGATGCTCCTGCCGACGATACGAGCACATAACTGTTTACGCCATTTTCCCGGGCCGCTTCTGCAAATTCCAGCTGGTAGTCGTGGTCAATTTTCCATTGAGCGTCCTTACTTCCTGCGGCCTTCAATGTGGTGCCCAGGCACGAAAAAAGCACGTCTCCTTTCACAAGATCTTTCCATTGCTGCGGTTCGTCAAAATTGATCACATGCACAACAAGTTTGCTGCTTTGTATGTCAACCCGCCTGCGCACGAAAATATCCACCCGGTGAAAATCCGGATCGTTGAGCAACAGGTTCACCAGGTCTTTCCCCGTTGCACCCGTGGCACCCACTACCAGCGCATGTTTGGATGAACTTCCGGCACCAAACTTCTCCAATTCATTGCTTTCTTGCATACCTTGAAGGTAAGTAATTGTGTGCGGGGCGTTTCATCGTTATTTCCTTTAAACACTAACCATGGACTACCTTCAAAAAATAATCGGATGTATAGAGGTGCACGATGTGAAAGGTATCAGGGAATGTTTTGCACATGGCATCAATCCAAACGATTATTATAAGGGAAAACCTCTCATCGATGAACTTACAAGTGAATACCTGCGGTCGCCACGATTTAAAGAATGCGTAAAGGTTTTTGTAGACTTCGGCCTCGAATTTCCGGACAGGACTCTTATTGCAGTATTGCTCGACGATGCTGATTCACTTACAGAGCAAATAGAGCTTCGACCCAAGGCCATCAAAGACATATACACACTTCGTGCATCTTTCACTCCCTTGCACGAAGTAACCCTCCTGCATATCTGCGCTGAGTTTAACCATGTGTCGTGCGCAAAAGTTCTCATAAATGCAGGCGCAGATATAAATGCTTGTGCGGGTGTTGACGAACATGGGTTTGGAAAACAGACCCCGATATTTCATACGGTAAACCAGATTCACAATGCTTCTGCAGATATGCTCAATAACCTGCTCTCACTCTCCGCCGAACTGCACATCACAGTACCCGGCCTTATCTGGGGTAAAGGTTACGAGTGGGAAACATTGGTTCCTGCAGTCAATCCCATCAGCTACGCCATGATGGGGTTACTACCACAAATGCATCGCAACGAAAAAAAAATTTCCGAAACTGTGTCACTGTTGCTGAAGGCAGCATACGGAATTGATTACAGATCAGGGAATGTACCCAATAGATATTTGGGTGAAAGGTGAGAGGTGAGTGGTGAGAGAATAGGCAGATGGCAGGTGGCAGGTGAGCGGTGAAAGGTGAGCGGTGAAAGGTGAGCGGTGAAAGGTGAAAAAAGGCGCACTAAGTGCGCCCTTCTTATGAAAACTGCAGTGGCTAAGGGAGAAAAGCAGTTATTAGAACAACCAGTAAAATTCAGAAGCTCATTCTATCAAAACACTACGTAAAGTAAGTCATTCCTGAAATACCGGAAAAGAGTGAAAACACGGTGATTAACGGCAGATGGCAGACGTGAGACGGCAGACGTGAAACGTAAAGGGGCGGTGAAAAGTTTGATGTTTCCCGCTTGCCGTCATTTGCCCTGAAGGAAAATGTCTACATTATTTCTGTCGATTTCTATTGAGCCGGTGATGATTGTTTTTGGAATGGGAACAACACCCGCACGCGAATCGTTATTTGACAATTGAAATGAGCGATGGCGCATATCGAACAGGAACTGTGCGCCGAGCCATGTGAACAATGCTCGTTTCTGGCCAACCAAATAATCAATTACTCCTTCTTTCACCAACCGCAAATGTTCGGGCTCTGCATCTACTGTGGTCAATTTAATCTTGCCGGCCCTGCCACCCTCTTTCACTGACAAAGCCATACCCGGACCCGAGTTGGAATCAAAACCCGCAAGCCCGGCAAGATCGGGATGCGCAGCCATGATGTCGGCCGCTATCCTTGCAGCTGTTTCCACATTCGCCTTATCATCGTATTTCCCAAGGAATTCAATGTTCGGATACTTTTCCAGGGCATCCTGGAATCCCCGAAATCCAGCTTCCATATTCTCCATTCCCAATATTCCCATACATGCAACTTTTCCCTTGCCATTAATAATGGCTGCCATTCTCTCTCCCTGCAACCTGCCCATTTCGTACCAGTCACTTCCGATAAAACAATGCCTGTTCGAATTTGATATTTCCGAGTCATACACCACCGTAGGAATACCAGCAGCAACGGCCGACCTGATTGCCTGTGCCAGCCCCGGATCCGTTCCGTTAATCAGCAGTCCGGCAGGCTTCCCGGTTATCACCTGTTCGAGTGTTGCAACCTGGGCTGGCACATCCCAGTCGGATGGCCCGAGAATCGTTGTGCGAACTCCCATCTTCTCCCCCCATTTTTTGAATGCGGCCTGGTCGTGGTTCACGTACAAAGGAAGATTGATGGCGGTAGTCACCATCACGTATTCCTCATCAGGCGATACTTCGTCGGCGGTGATGTATGTGTCTGCTTTCGCGGTAGCACTAACAACATCTTCCGGCCGCGGAGGCGGCTCACACGACCATGCCAAAATCATCAGCAGCAAAATGAGCCTGTGCATAGAAAATTATTTATCAAGTTTTTTCAATATCCATTGGTCAATGCCCACAGCTACAATCAGAATCAATCCTAAAATTATTTCCTGCCAATATCCCGACACACGACTAATAATAAGCATATTGTTGATGAGTGCCATAAACAATGCACCCAGGAATGCTCCCCATATTTTTCCATAGCCGCCCGCCAAACTTGCACCTCCTAAAATTACAGCTGTTATCACGCGCAATTCCAAACCTCTGCCAGAAGTGGACAACGCCGCACCCAAACGCGACGATAACAAAATTCCCGCTATACCTGCAAGCGTAGCTGAAATAACGAATGCCCACACTTTCATCTTCTCCACCTGTATTCCGGAGAGACGAGCCGCATTTTCGTTGCTTCCGATAAAATAATACCTCCTGAAGAATGAAGTCCGTTTTACGAGGAAATGAAACAGGAGCACGACAAAGAGCATGTACCAGACCGGCGCCTGTAAACCAAGCAACTTCGACTGTCCAATGTAAATAAACTCGTAAGGAAAATTCTGAATGCCTGCACCACTTAACATCAGCGCCAATCCGCGTACAATGCCCATCATAGCAAGCGTCTGAATCATTGGGTTTATTCCAACCTTCGCAATCAACCATCCATTTACAAAGCCGACCAAAATAGATGATGAAAGGGCGACTGCAATAGCAATAATCGCATTCACGTCGTGGTAATACATCAGATAACCTGCCATTCCCCCGGAGAATGCTACAATGGAGCCAACAGAGAGGTCGAACATGCCGGATATCATCAACACCATCATTCCAACGGCCACAATGGTGTCAATCGATAAGTTTAGCAGAAGCTGCGAAAAGTTTTCGATGGTGGCAAATTGCTGCGTGTACACAACGCTCATAATTGTGCACAGCAGAACAATTGCGGCTGCGAGCGAGATTACTCTGTCTCTGAATAGTTCTTTTACGGGTGTCATTAATTTATTTTATGCCCGATGCCAATGCGGTTATCTTCTCTTCCGTTGCTTCCTCTCTCAACATTATGGCTGAAATTTGTTTTTGATGCATTACTACAATCCTGTCCGACAACAACAATAGTTCGGGCAGCTCACTCGAAACCAGGATTACACTGTTTCCGTTTGCCGTAAATCCCTTAAGCATTCCGTAAATCGAAGCCTTTGATCCTACGTCTACCCCGTGTGTAGGCTCATTCACCAGCAGAATTTCGGGACCAAGAGACAACCACTTTGCCAGGACCATTTTCTGCTGATTTCCGCCACTCAGCGTTCGCACTTTACTTTGTATGGATGCCGCGCGGATGTCGAATTCCTTCTGCAGGGTTGCAGTAGCCTGCGCAAGCTCTGCATTGCGGTACCAAATATTTACTAAGCGATTGACTGCAATATTTTCTACGAGCGATTTGTCTGCGAAAACCGATAATGTTTTCCGTTCTTCGGGAACATATGCCAGGCCAGCATTGATTGCTTGTCGCGGGTGTGCAGGCCGGTGAGGTTTACCATTTTTATAGATTTCACCGCTGTATATTTCTGCATCACCGAACAACGCACGCACCAGGTTTGTTCTTCCCGAACCGAGCAAGCCGGCGAAGCCGAGTACCTCACCTTCAAACAAATCAAAGCTTACATTTTCAAAACCTCTTCCGCTTATATTTTTTACTTCAAGTTTTTTCCGGGGCCTTACATCCGACCTGTAATGCAGCTGCTGCAACTCGCGGCCCACCATCATCCTCACCATCGTTTCCAACGGTGTGGATGCTGCGTCAACGGTTCCCTGGTATCTGCCGTCTTTAAGAATTGATACCTCGTCCGCTATTTCCTTTATTTCATTCATCCGGTGCGAAATGTAAATGACACCAGTACCTTTTTCTTTAAGGCGGCGAACGATGCGAAACAATATTTCAGTATCGCGGTTTGTGAGCGATGCCGTGGGCTCATCAAGGATCAGCAACGATGGCTCAAGTGAGATGGCTTTCGCAATCTCTACCATTTGTTTTTCTCCAGCAGAAAGATTTGCCAACCAGGTTGACGGTGAAAGTTCCAGTTGAAGATCGTTGAGCAACTGCTGCGTTTGCTGATAAAGCTTTTTGTAGTCGATCAACCCCCACCGGTTTTTCGGCTGACGGTTTGGAAAAATGTTTTCGGCAATTGTAAGTGCATCTGCAAGACTACGTTCCTGGTACACGATGTTGATGCCAAGCTGCTGGGATTCAGCTACACCCCGGGGATGTATTTCCGAGTGCTTCCATATTATCTTTCCACTATCCGGCACGAGGTTTCCCACAATGATATTCATCAGTGTACTCTTGCCGGCGCCGTTCTCTCCGCAAATCGCATGCACCCGGCCAGCGAGAAATCCCATGGACACGTTTTCGAGCGCGGTGACTCCTGAAAAAGTTTTGGTGATATTTTCCAGGCGCAATATCACAGCCACACGATTTTTCCTGCGGCTGCAGATTCATAACATGCCCATACCAGTTCAACGGTTTTCAGGTTGTCTTCACCCATCATTTCAGACTTACTACCTCTGAGTCCTTCAAGAATATCCCTGTTACAATCCACAATGCTTGAATGAACAACGGCATACGCAGGATCAACCCAATCGTACATCACGGGTTGTATTTTTTTGCTGTGCGTTCCTGCACGAGTGGTTATTTTAAGCTCAAAGTCATGTGAAAGGTTCAGCGAACCTGCTTCTCCTTCAATCAGAACAAGAGTTTGAGGAAAAGACTCCTTCTCCAGAACAGAAGCATACGACATCTCAGCAAAACAGTGCACGTCATCTTCCATTACCATCAACACATTCGCTACATCTTCTCCCTTAATGCCGGCATTCACACGCTTTGTTTTGCAGTACAGCGTCTTTGCTTCTCCAAAAAGAAAACGGCAAACATCCAAAACATGCGAACCAATGTCTGTTAAGATGAAGTGTTCAAGTTGGCGGAGAAAAGGCTGATTGTCGAACACGGGAAATGCCGAGCAGAATGACACACGCGCTTTAAAGGGCTTGCCGATTATACCACTGTCCAGTTCTTTCTTCAGTGCACGCAAAGGTGCCTGGAACCTGAAATTCTCATGTACAAAGAAACCGACTCCGTTTTTCTTAAAGGCTAGCACCATTTCACGGGCGAGAGGAAGCGAAGCAGCCATCGGTTTCTGGCACACCACCTGTATTCCCTTATTCGCCGCAGCAATAGCAAATGGATGATGTGTGTCAACGTCGGTAATAATGTCTACAAAGTCGATACTTTCCTTCTCGAGTAATTCATCTACAGAATCGTACACTGCCGGAACGCCGAATTTTTTCGCAATGTCAATTGCTTTTATTTTCGTTCTATTGTAAACGGCAACCAACTCCACTCCTTCTAATTCTTTCCACGCGGCGATCTGGTAGTTCGACCAGAAGCCGGTACCAATAACTGCAAACCGAAGAGGCTGGGCTTTCATTTAAAATTTTTATTTGGTAGTGATGTCCCGTACCTGCTGACGAATGTCGTCCATTTCAAAAATCTTCTGCCAGTTTTCGCGAAAGAGGATGGGCCTGGCGCGCTTGCTGATTTTGTAAGCCGCGTCGGAAAAGCTTCCATTCACTTCTTTAAATAAAACGGCCATCTGAATCCGAAGATGTCCTAATACAAAGTCGCGGGCCGCTGCCTCTGGCACCCCGAGCTGAACAATTCTGTCGAATCCATCCTTCACTACTTCCATACAGGTTTGTGCCAGCGTTTCAACCATAGCGGGTTCAAGGATCGCCATTTGTTCAAGCGTAATCCTGTGAGTAGTTTTGATCGGTGCATACATGTCTTTACTAACCCTCTCTCCCAGCGCGTATTGTTCTTCCGTGCCATGCATCAAAGCAACTACGATCGACTGCTTCGCCGATATGCCTCCGTAAAAATCACGGAATGCTTCCTCCGTTGGCTCCCAGTTAAAAACAGAGGGATGACAGGGATGGGCAATCACATATCCAAGATCGTCGCGATGAGCGATTACACCGTCCAGTGGTGCTGCAGGATCAAGCATCAGTACAATCGCACCCGCTTTCATCCTGGGAATTACTTTGTGCGAAATGGCGCCGATGGCCACATCGGGCACGGCCAGGATAACAACGTCGGCATCCGGAACAGCTTTGCTCTCGTCACCAATCACCACATTACGCTGTTGCAGGTTCTGAATACCTTTTTCACTGATCTCAAGATAATCGAGAACGTATTGTGAACACCTGATAAAGTTGTCGGTGAGCCGGCAACCCATCTTGCCGCCTGCACCCACTAGCGCAATTTTACTCATGTTAGTATCGATTTTAGATAGTGAATACTTTCAAGCACCCATTGTTTCTCTCTTCGTATTGTGTCGGCCACGTTGCCGGTATAACCTGGCCACAGTTCAAGTGTTGCAGTACGGCATTTGCCATAAGCCCGTACTGTATTTATAATCTCTGGTAAATTGAGCAAACCTGAACCTGCTGGTGTGCCTTCAATAGTAAATCCCATTTTATGATCGTGCCTGCGAATGGAGATATCTTTGATGTGAAGGTTTACTGTATAAGGCGCCAGCAATCTGACTGTTTCATATGTTCCTTCAACTGCGCCAAACGAATTTGCTGTATCGAGGCAAATGCCTATCCATTCGGGATCGGTTCGGTTGATCAGATCAACGAGGGTTTGGGAAGAAAATCGGTCGTGGTTCTCAATTGCGAGCATCACACGGTGTTTCTTAAACTCAGGCAGAAACGCCTGGATGATGCGCGTCACGTCTTCTGGGGATGGATGGTAGCCTGCATCATCAATTACCATGCGGAGAAACGGCGACTGCAGTTTCGCGGCAATGGCGATGTACTCCGACAAACGTTCATGGGTCAGCCTGCGTGCTCCAACTTCCAGCCCGATTCCGGCAGTATTCGAAATTTTAGCTAACGCAGCGATGTCGCTGTCATGTAATGGATAGTTGTCGCCAATCTGGACAAAGCGGATGTTGTTGCGCTTCGCAACTTCTATTAAATCGGCAGCCGACATCAGCGTTGAAGGTTTATAGCCCGGAACGCCGAATGCCCAGGGAAATGAATATGTGCTCAATCCCAGTTGCATCACATGGCAAACTTTGCACAAAAATGGCGGCGCCGCACCACAGCACGTTATATTGTATTTTCCTGTATTTGGACTATTTTATCTAAATTTTCCATCCAATTACGATTTCAGAAAAATAACTCCATATGAGTACACCCACGTACCGCCTTATCTCACCCCAGGCTGGGCGGTCATTCGTTTTTAAGTGGGAACATTTTAATCTCACCACCCGTTGGCACTACCACCCCGAAGTTGAGTTGATCTATTTTATCGAAGGAAAGACTAATGCAATTATTGGCGATGGATTCTATGACTTCAGCGAAGGCGACCTTGTGATCCTTGGAGCAAACTTCCCGCATGTGTTGCAGGAGAATAAATCATTCGTACAGGAAAACCCTTCGGTTCGTCCCTTTGGTTTAATTATACAGTTTACCGAGGACTTCCTGGGAAAAGATTTTATGGTGAAACCCGAATTGCATGAAATAAAAACATTGCTGAATAAAGCACGCAACGGTGTGCATTTTAAAAAACATGTTGTGGAAAAGGTAAAGCATGCACTTTTGAACATGCACACTCTCAGCGAAACAAGAAAATTGTTTAGCCTGCTCGAAGTATTGCAGACGCTGACTGAAAGCGATAGCTACGAACTTATGACCAACCGAAATTATGAGTACGTTCACCTGCACGACGAAGAGCGAATGCGGAGTGTGTACCAGTATTTATATGAAAACTTCACGAAGAAAATTACCGTGAGCGAAATTGCAGCAATTGCGAATATGACCGAAACGTCGTTCTGCAGGTACTTCAAAAGCAGAACACTTAAGAACTTTACGCGATTCGTGAATGAGATCAGGATTGCCTACGCATGTAAATTATTATCCAATAAAAATTACACCGCAACATCCGCATGTTACGAAAGTGGTTTTAACGAATTGTCGTATTTCACGCGGCAGTTTAAATCAATTATGAAGATGTCGCCAATACAATACCGGAGAAGGAAGCTGGAAGTCACAACCTAGTGTGCAGATTGCCTTTGCTAATTAATTCACATCTCCGGGCTGTTTAAATTTCTTACCCGCATCATCTATAACCAACACCCAATCTTTGCCTTCCCTGGGTGGAGTGAACGACTGCGTACGGTTGCCTTTTACAGTTCCTCCATCGATTGCTTTTCCGCTGCGCACATCGAACCACCACACTTTTTTTGAGATGCCGCTGATTTTGCTGAGATCTATTTTAACCGGCTTGTTCTGGGGTAAATAAATAAAAGCATATGAGCCTCCCGCATCGCGCGTGGCGTATATGATATTGGTGTAATCACTACCTGCTGATGACTTTATAATACTTTGATCTGCTATTCTCGAAAAATATGGCCGCGATACCGTCAGCTTTTTGAGGTACTGCATTTCGGTTGCTGCTTGCGAAAGGATCGATTTTTTCCAACCAATAATTGTGTCGCCGATATTTATTGGCCGATAGAGGTCGGGGTTGAAGAACTGCCACACCTGGTGATGTCCGTAGGTTACGCCGCACGCACCGGCAAACACTCCGCGGTAAATTCGTGCCCTCACATCGTAGGCGTCGAAATAGCCCCGCGCTCTTGTCCATTTACCATCCCAGGGATTTACCGGATGATCCTCATAGCATGGTTCCATATCCAGCGTAGGTTTCTGCGGCTGTTTAGACAGGTCTTCTTCTACCCATTTCCATGCCTGTACCTCGCGCGAACCGTGGCCGGACTGAAATGCATTCATATCGAGCCAGGGTTCATCGTGAACAAAACTGCTCGTTCTTTGTTCTCCTCCCGAGGGATGATAGGTAATAAATGCTTCTTTACCCAGCACTTCTTCGATGCCGGCCGCCATTGCCCGCCAGATTGCGCGGTCATCCCAATCTTTACCATCACGTGTGTACACCGCGGGCCTGTCGCCACCTAAAATCCAGATTATATTCCACTGATTCGCGTAGCGCTTCGCAAGCGTTGCTCCATAAATCTTCGCATTCTTTTCGTTAAAAATGGCCGGGCCGGCACCCCAATTGCGGGCAACCTTATCGCCCCAGGTAGGCAACAATCCGATATAGATTCCCTTTTCGGCGGCTTTACGAATTACAAAATCAACATGATCCCAATAGTCGTACTGGTATTCACTTGCAGTATCGCTGCCGGGAGTAGTCAACAGCTGCGTTGGATCTTCATTATTTAAAGGATAGTCGCCATAGCGGTTGGGTTCCCTGATGCCTTCCACTTCAGCAAGGGCAACTGCCTGCAGAACATTGAATCCCTGTTCGCTCCGGGTGGTGATGAGGTGTTCGGCTTCTTCGCGGGTGAGCCGGTGAAACAATTCCCAGTTGGTATCGCCAAGCCAGAAAAATGGTTCACCATTTTTATTCTCCAGGAACCTGTTATTTGCGCTTACCCTGATCTGCGATTGCGCCGCCAGCGACACAAAAAAGCAGACGAGCAAAAAGAAACTTCTATATGGCATAAACATCGTTTGTATGAACGTAAAATATTACCCCAAAATACCGCAAGTTCAAAAACACAATAACAGCTCTTTTATCTATTATTTGAACAATTCTATCCGGCGTATTTCCATGAGCAATCGTACAGGTTAAAACAACACACAATAGTCAACCGAGTTTTGCCTTATCTTTTCGCTCCAATTCGGTGATATGAAAACATTAACACAGGCATCCCTATTTTTCCTCCTCGCTTTCATCGGCGTAAGCTGTTCGTCGGGCAAGCCGCGCGCGATCAGCATCAAAACGCCTCCGGGCTTCACAAACATGGTAATTGCACATCGCGGCGCATTCAAGAATACCGGGGTGCCCGAAAACTCAATCGCCTCGCTAAATGCAGCCATTGATATGGGATGTGGCGGAAGCGAATTTGATATTCACATGACATCCGACAGCGTGCCCGTTGTGAATCATGATCACACCTTCGAAGGTCTGGATATCGAAAAAAACACTTACGCCGCCCTGCTCGAAAAGACATTGCCAAACGGCGAAAAGATTCCAACGCTGGAGAGTTACTTCAAGGCAGGCCTGGGACAAACAAATACTAAACTGATTGCTGAAATCAAACCTTCGAAAGTGAGCAAAGAACGATCGCTTGCCCTTGCCGGACGGGTGGTGAACATCGTGAAGCAACTGAATGCCACCGCGCAAACAGTATACATCTCTTTCGACTACGATATTCTGAAAAAAGTGCGTGAACTGCAGCCCAATGCACCTGTTCAATACCTCAACGGCGATGTTTCAGCAGAAAAACTGAAAGCCGATGGCATGGATGCAGATTATCACTTCAGCGTGTTCCAGAAAGATCCCAACTGGATTAAAAATGCAAAATCACTCGGCATTCTGGTAAACGCCTGGACCGTCAACGACGAAAGCATTATGGACAACCTGATCGAGCAGGGAATTGATTTTATAACTACCAACGAACCTGAATTGCTATTGAAAAAAGTGAAAGATGAAAAGTAATCTTTTCACCTTTCACCGCTCACGTCCGCCAAAGCTTTAGCGAAGGTGGATCACCATTCACCATCCTCCATCTGCCATCTCTCATCTGCCATCTGCCAACATTATTAAAATATTATAAAAAAACCGCTACACGCTTTCCCCTTCAATCATTCGTAATTACTTTTGCACACGTTAACGATGTTGATTAAATTCGTCTACATAGTAGCTCTTTTGTTTTGTGCAGGCGTTTCATTGCCTCCTGAAAAGGACCACCCTGTTGCAGAACATTCTTGCTCGCTGGAACTCCAGGAGAGCCACGACATCGTAGCGCACTTCTCCTGCGGCGTAACCAGCAACGCTCCCCCTCCAGGAATCCGGTACCTGCCGCGGTTGAATAATGAACCGGTGTGCAAACCTGCGCATCTGAATATTATCTCGCCGCCTCCCGAGATTGCTTCATAATACTGTTTGCCTTTTCTTTTGGAATCACCTTCCGAAAGCTGCCAAATTTTTCAACCTAAAGTTTAGCACATGAAGCATTTTTTGTGGACCGTAATCATCATTAGTCAGGCTTTATTTATCTCGTGTAGCAATTCATCTGCAACCCAAACCGCAGAAGAACCCACCCAATTTATCCCCGTAGTACGTATTCAACCTACCGACACCACCGTTTATCATGAATATGTTGCCGACATCCAGGCTTCGAAGAACGTGGAAATCCGTGCACGCGTTCAGGGATTTATTGAAGAAATCCTCGTCGACGAAGGCCAGGAAGTAAGCAAAGGCCAGCCGCTGTTTCGCCTCAGCAACGACGAATTCGAAACCGAAGTATCTAAGGCAACCGCTGCACTTGCAAACGCAAAAGCGGAAGCACGCGCAGCTGAACTCGAACTCAAACGCGTGAAACTGCTCGTTGCCAAAAACATCGTGTCTCAACCCGAAGCAGAACTTGCAGAAGCACGACTTAAATCTGCACAAGCCAGGGTGGAAGAAGCAGAATCAATGGAAGAGAATGCGCGCATTCGCCTGCAGTACACATTTATTCGTTCGCCATTCTCTGGTGTGATCGACCGTATTCCCCAGAAGCCCGGTAGCCTGGTAGACGAAGGCACGCTGCTCACCACTATTTCCGATCTGCAGAATGTATATGCATATTTTTCCGTGTCGGAAAACGAATACCTCTCCTATCTCCGCGCTAAAAAATCGGGTGCACTCACCGCGTACGACAACATCCGGCTCGTTCTTGCCGATGGCTCAGAATTTCCATATACCGGCCGTGTTGAAACCATGGAAACCGAATTCAATAATGCAACCGGTTCCATTGCTTTCCGCGCAACATTTCCCAATCCCGATAAGATGTTGAAACACGGTGCCAGTGGAAAGATACTGCTGCGCAATGCGATGAACAATGCGCTCATCATTCCGCAAAAAGCTGTGATGGAAATCCAGGATAAAAGCTTTGTCTATGTGGTAGACACATCGAATACCGTGCGCATGAAAAGCTTCGATCCGAAAACGCGCATTAATGAATACGTGGTAGTCCAATCCGGGCTCACCGCCAATGAAGCCATCGTTTACGAAGGCATCCAGAACATTCGTGAAGGCGCCGTGATCAATCCAAAATACATTACGCTCGACACGCTATCGATTACGTACCGGCAATAGTGCCACAAACTCCGCAAAATGGTTGAGACTTTTATACGGCGGCCCGTGCTGTCGCTGGTGATTTCTTTGCTGATACTCCTGTTGGGTGTACTCTCATTGTTCACCCTTCCTGTTACACAGTTTCCCGATATCGTACCTCCCTCTGTTGTTGTTACTGCCAACTATAATGGCGCAAATGCAGATGTGTGTGCTAAAGCAGTTGCTACCCCACTTGAACGCGCCGTGAACGGCGTGCCCGGTATGACCTATATGAACTCCGTAAGCAGCAACAACGGAACCACCTTGCTGCAGGTGTTTTTTGAAGTGGGCACCGACCCCGACCAGGCAGCAGTGAATGTTCAGAACCGCGTAACTACCGTGCTCGATGAATTACCGGAAGAAGTGATCAAAGCAGGTGTTGTTACCGAAAAGGAAGTGAACAGTATGCTGATGTACCTCAACATCATCAGCACCGATACAAACGCCAATGAAGAATTTATTTACAATTTCGCCGACATCAACGTGCTTCATGAATTAAAAAGAATCGACGGTGTTGGTTTTGTAGATATCATGGGCGCACGCGATTATTCCATGCGCGTGTGGCTCAAGCCCGACCGCATGCTTGCTTACAATATTTCTACCGACGAAGTTATCGCCACGCTTCGTGCGCAGAATATCGAAGCGGCCCCAGGTGTCGCCGGCGAAAACTCAGGCAGAAGCAGCCAGGTGAAACAGTATGTATTGAAGTACCCGGGGAAGTTCAATTCGCCCGAACAATATGAAAACGTTGTACTCAAAGCTCAGCCCGATGGCTCCGTGCTGAAACTGAAAGACATTGCTGATGTCGAATTCGGAACAGTGAGCTACGACATGACATCGAAAACCGATGGAAGACCATCGGCATCGATCATGATCAAACAACGCCCGGGTAGTAATGCACGCGAAGTAATTCAGAACATCAAAGCCACCATGGCCGATCTGAAAAAAGAAACCTTTCCTCCGGGCATGGACTACAATTATGCTTACGACGTATCACGCTTTCTCGATGCAAGTATCAGCGAAGTAGTACGAACCCTCATCGAAGCATTCATCCTCGTGTTTATCGTGGTATTTATCTTTTTACAGGATTTCCGGTCTACTTTAATTCCCGCACTGGCGGTGCCGGTAGCCCTTGTTGGCTCACTTGCATTTATGCAGATCTTTGGATTTTCCATCAACATCCTCACTCTCTTTGCCCTCGTGCTGGCTATAGGAATTGTGGTAGATAATGCTATTGTGGTGGTGGAAGCAGTGCATGTGAAGATGGCCGAGCACAATATGCCGCCACTGGAAGCAACACTCAGCGCCATGAAGGAAATCAGCGGTGCCATTGTGGCGATAACGCTGGTGATGTCGGCAGTGTTTATTCCCGTTGCATTTCTTTCGGGACCCGTTGGTGTATTCTACAGGCAGTTCTCGATAACACTCGCCATTGCGATTGTGATTTCAGGGATAAACGCGCTTACACTTACCCCTGCCCTATGTGCCATCATGCTGAAACATTCGCATGGACCAAAGAAAAAAACTTTGCTGCAGCGTTTTTATTCAGCCTTCAACAAACGCTGGGATAAAACAGAAAGATCTTACGGAAATGTGGTTGCATGGATTAGCGGACGAAAGCTCGTAACCATTAGTCTCTTCCTGTTTTTCTGTATTGGAACGTGGGGAGTGAGCAGCTTATTGCCATCGGGATTTATTCCGACCGAAGACCAGGGCATCCTATACGTAAACGTTACTACGCCACCGGGATCCACGCTGGAGCGTACAGAGAAAGTACTCGACGAAATCGAACGCACCGGCAAACAATTTTCTTCAGTCGAAAACATCAGCACGCTTGCCGGATTCAGCTTGATGAGCGATATCACCGGTGCATCGTACGGCATGGCCATGATCAACCTGAAAAGCTGGGACGACCGCAAAGAATCTGTAGACGACCTGATTGAAGCTCTTAAGAAGAAAACACGGCACATCACCGACGCAAGCATTGAATACTTTGCCCCGCCAACGGTGCCGGGATTCGGAAATGCAAGCGGCTTTGAAATGCGCCTGCTCGACAAAAACCGCGGTGGCGAACTTGCCAACACCGCAAACGTTGCAAACGAATTCATAGCTGCACTACAACAGCATAAGGTGATCGGCTCCGCCTTCACCAGCTTCGATCCCAACTTCCCGCAATACATGATTCATGTAGACCAGGAAATGGCCGCCAAAAAGGGCATCACCATAGAAGCGGCGATGAGTACACTGCAAACATTGTTGGGAAGTTATTATGCTACGAACTTCATCCGTTTCGGACAAATGTATAAAGTGATGTTGCAGGCTTACCCGGAATACAGGGGCAAACCGGAAGATATTCTGAACCTGTATGTGAAAAACAACAATGGTGAAATGGTACCCTACTCCACTTTCGTGCGGCTCGAACGTGTGTTGGGTCCGGAACAGATTACGCGGTATAATATGTATACGTCGGCCATGATCACCGGCGACGCAAAATCAGGGTTCAGCAGTGGTGAAGCTATCGAAGCCATCAAAGAAGTGGCTGCAGAAAAATTACCGCGCGGATTCGATTACGAATGGAGCGGTATGACGCGCGAACAGATACTGTCTGGCGACCAGGCCATCTACATATTCATCATTTGTCTTGTGTTCGTGTATTTGTTGCTTGCGGCACAGTATGAAAGTTTTCTTTTACCCATGCCAGTAATCCTCTCACTGCCTGCGGGTGTATTTGGTGCATTGTTCTTTTTGAAACTTGCCGGCCTCGAAAATAACATCTACGCACAGGTGGCTTTGGTAATGCTCATTGGTTTGTTGGGCAAGAATGCTATTCTTATTGTTGAATTCGCTATTCAGGCACGCAAAAACGGGATGCCGATCAGGATGGCCGCAATAAAGGGCTCTACAGCAAGGTTACGACCAATCATCATGACATCGCTCGCGTTTATTGCAGGATTAATTCCGCTTTGCGTTGCATCGGGCGCGGGCGCCATGGGTAACCGCAGTATCGGCATGGCATCGGCAGGAGGCATGGTAATCGGTACCTTGTTCGGCATCTTCCTGGTGCCGGGGCTGTATATGATTTTCGCTAAGCTATCTGAACGTAAAACGGTGAAAGTGTCGGCAAAGAAGGTATTGACACCTGCAATGATCCTTGCAATAGTATTCTCTTCGTGTCGTGTAGCACAACCTGTCGCCATGCCCGAAGTGAAACAGATGCCCGACACATTTGCTGCAGTTACCGACACCAGTAATATTGCGAACAAGTCGTGGCGCCAGTTTTTTGCAGATGATAAACTGGTAAAGCTGATTGATACTGCACTGAGGAATAATCCCGACCTGCTGATTGCAATGCAACGAATTCAGGCCGCAAACACACAGGTTGCTATGAGCAAGGGAGCAATACTGCCTTCAGCAGATGTTGGTGCGCAGGTGAATGTTGATCATTATGGCGACTACACCATTAATGGCGTAGGTAATTTCGATACAAATCTTTCCCCTAACATCAAAGAAGATCAGAAGGTGTCGCGAAAGTTGACTCCCGATTATTTTCTCGGATTCAGGAGTAACTGGGAAATAGATATATGGGGGAAATTAAAATCGCGCAGGCAGGCAGCCGTTGCTGAAATGCTGGCCACTGAACAGGGAAGAAACCTGGTGACGACGCAACTGGTAGCAGATGTTGCAACAACCTATTACGAATTGCTCGCCCTCGACAACGAGCTGGAAATTGTGAACCGGAATCTTGAATTGCAACAGAAAGCTGTTGAGGTAGTGAAAGTTCAAAAAGAAGCAGGCAAAGCAACAGAGCTCGCCGTACAACAATTCACGGCACAGCTGCTAAATACAGGTACTATCTCATACCAGCTGAAACGAGAAATTGTAGAAACGGAAAACCGCCTCAATCTTCTGTTGGGAAATTATCCGAAAGCACTGGAACGCGATACCTCCTTGATGGCATTGCAGTTGCCCGTGTACAATGCATCGGGTTCGCCATCGCAATTACTGCTGCGGCGGCCCGACATCCGGCAGGCCGAGTATCTTATTCAATCTGCCAACGCTAACGTGCGTGCTGCGCGTGCAGAATTCCTGCCATCGCTGAACCTTTCACCCTATGTTGGCTTCAATGCATTTAAATCTGCTTTGTTATTCGACCCTGCTTCGTTGGTATATGGAGCCGCTACCAGTTTGGCCGCACCACTGATCAATCGTTGGCAGGTAAAAGGCAATTATCAATTGTCGAATGCGCGTGCGCGCGAAGCCGTGTATGAGTACCAGCGCGTGTTGCTGAACAGCTACACCGAAGTAGTAACGCATCTCAGCAATATCGAGAACACCCGCAAAATGTATGAGCAGAAAGAAAAGGAAGTAAAAGAGCTAAGCGGTGCTGTATCTACCGCGCAGGAATTATACCTCACCGGGTATGCCAATTACCTGGAAATCATCACCGCACAACGCGGCGTACTCGAAGCCGAATTACAACTTACCGAACTTAAGAAACAACTATTTCAACAGGTGGTTGCTTTGTATCGCTCACTTGGCGGAGGATGGAACTGATGCATTAAAATCTTCAGCGCACAGCTCGTTGTTCACTGCAGCACCGGCCATCGAGCCGGTGGCTACTGCATTGGCAACTGACCGCATGGCCACTGTGGTATCGCCCACGGCGAATACACCTGGTATGTTTGTTCGTTGCATGAAGTCTACTTCAAGCAGACCGAGTTCATTCTTTTTGCATCCGAGCTTCTCCGGAATATCTGAATTCTGAACAAATGGCAGTCGGGCATACACAGCTTTCACCGGAAAACGACTTCCGCTTTTGAACACAATATTTTTCAGGTATCCTTTTTCGTGATCAAATTGTTTTATCTCATCCTCCACAACGGAAATATTGTTGTTCCTGAGTTTACCACGCTGCTCGTCGGTTAGCATCGATTTTCCATTTGTAAATACGGTAAGCTCTTTTGTAAGATTGCTGATCATAGGAG
>JAFAGE010000270.1 GCA_023423015.1 Bacteroidota bacterium | reverse complement strand
GTATGGATGCTTTCTGAACGATGATCAGTCCGTTTGTGCAAAAATATGAAAATATCGCCAGAGTGGGTGGGGCGGTCAGATTCTGGTGTAGTTCTGGTAGTCGAAAAGCCTTTTGCCGGTAAGTTTTTCAATGGTGTGCAGGATTCTGCCTTTGAAACTAAATTGTTTGCGTGAGATGTCGTGTTCAAATGACCAGTTCTTCGCTGCGATGCGTTCATGCATTACTTTCGGATGTGTTCCGTTAAAACGCGTAAGGCTGTCTATTTCGGAGTAATCGAATTTTTCTGCAGACATGTGTTTGCGTTGGGCAAGTTTGTCTTCACTATGGTATAGTTTCTCGAAACCCTGAATTTTCCTGAGCTGATAGTCCGGGTGTCGCACCCAGCCATAGTGATATACGTATGCATCAATTTCCTTCACGCGTAATTTTCTTCCATTTATTCTGAAACCCTGTGCATCCCGGTATGAGTGTATGTCGGGATGTTTGCGCACTACACGAATTTCGTGACTATACCATTTGCGTGAATCACCAATGTAATCGTAGCTGCCATAGAAGTGGAGGTATTTCAGCAGGAGTCCTTCAACGCGTTTATCATCTTTATAGAATTTCATCGCTTCTGAAATTACGCGATGATATTTTTCGTGAATAACCTCATCGGCCTGGATGTAGATGCACCAATCGGCGTCTGCTGTAATTTTTTCGTAGGCTTTATCTGTTTCTGCAGCAAGCACTTTACCTCCGGCCATTAACGCTGGGTCCCAAACGCTATGGTATATTCTTATTTTATCCGGTGCTATTTTTTCAATCAATGCAGTTGTGTCGTCGTCTGAGTCACCGATGTTTACAACTACTTCATCACACAAGGGAAGAATTGAGCGGATCGCCTCCACCACCGGGTAGTCGAATTTGACGGCATTCCTGATAAATGTGAATCCAACAACTTTCACACCGTTCTGTTTACGTAATAAATTTTGTACGAGGGATCCAACACGGGTTCCAATGCGGGCACAGGCAATTTATTGAAAATACCGTAAACGCAACTGCCGGTTCCCGTCATGGATGCGTAAATGGCACCTGACTCATACAGCACCTCTTTTATTTTACGCAATTGAGGATACTTGCTGAAAACGGGTGCCTCAAAATCGTTGACGAGGGATTCCTTCCATGTTTCGGGCCTTTGTTGCACCACATCCTTTGGTCGAAGAGCATTGGTTTTTAAGTCCGCGATTTTCAGTATCTGGAAGGCTTCTTTGGTGCTAATGTGAATGCCCGGATGCACAAGAACGAAACTGCAGGAGTTGAGATTAAGTTCCAGCGGCTCCATCTTTTCGCCTCGCCGGGTGGCACTGCAAGGTTTGTTGTACAGAAAGAATGGGCAATCGCTGCCAAGTTGCAGTGCGTACTGCATCAGTTTTTCGTTGCTGATGCCCAGGGAAAGTACTTCGTTTAATAACTGTAATGTAGCGGCGGCGTCAGAAGATCCTCCGCCGAGACCCGCGCCATGTGGTATGGCTTTATGCAGGTACATTTTAAGTGATGGTATATCGGGAAAATCCTGCCGGATAAGTTTCCACGCTTTATAACAGAGATTGTCTTCCTTATTGCCGGGGACATCGATTCCGCTGAGGTTTAGCTCAAAGCCTGGGTCGGATGATGCTGTGCACACAATCATCTCCGCTGCATCGTTCAGTGCGATGGGATAAAACACCGTATCAAGATCGTGGTATCCGTCGTCGCGTTTGCGAACAACATGGAGGCCAAGATTGATCTTGCAATTAGGAAATACAAGCAATGATTAACGTGATTTTTTTCTACTGTTGATCTCGTCCCTGATAGCGATTGCTCTTAGATAATCTTCCTGTTCAAGTACCTCGTTAAGCAAATGGTTCAATTCCTCTACGGTGAGCGCTCCCAGGTCGTCGGAACCTTTTGATGTTTCTGTAGTCACTGCTTCGCGGGCGAGTTTTTTCTTTCCTGAAGAATCTTCCATCAGGATGCCTGCACTTTCAAGAATGTTGTCGTAAGTATATATGGGACAGCCAAAGCGTACGGCAAGCGCCAGGGCATCGGATGTGCGCGAATCAATTTCGACTGTATCGTGCTCGCTCACGCAGAGCAGCTTCGAATAGAATATACCTTCCTGGAGATCGCAGATGATGATTTCCTGGAGATCAATGTTGAAAGCGTTCATGAAATTCTTCATGAGGTCGTGGGTCAGCGGCCGGCTGGGATGCATTTTTTCCAGCGCTACGGCAATAGCCTGGGCCTCAAACCCCCCGATAACGATAGGGAGTCGCCTCAAACCATTTACCTCGCCGAGAACTACTGCGTACGAATGTGTTTGGGTAATGCTGTGCGACAATGCCACGATTTCCAGCTCTATTTTCTTCATAAGATCATCACCCGGTTTGCCAGCGTTATTGTCGGGCGTTTTTTTGTGTTAATAACCACAAACGTACAAGAATTTCCTGAAAAAATTAGCGCTTCAGAGCCTCTATCATGCGTGGAACAACTTCAAAAGCATCGCCCACAATACCATAGTCAGCAGCCTTAAAGAACGGCGCTTCCGGATCTTTATTAATCACCACAATTACCTTACTACGGTTAACGCCTGCCAGGTGCTGAATCGCTCCCGATATTCCTATTGCAAGGTAAAGGTTGGGTGCAATGGCAAGACCGGTTTGTCCCACGTGTTCGTGGTGGGGGCGCCATCCTGCATCGGCCACAGCGCGACTGCATGCGGTTGCCGCACCGATCAACGATGCAAGTTCTTCTATCATCTTCCAGTTTTCGGGACCTTTTAACCCGCGTCCACCACTTACAACCTTCTCGGCTTCGGCGAGTGGTATAGCACCTGATACTTTATTTACTGCTTTCACCTTTACGCGTGAATCTTCGGCAGCTGCATTTAGTTTAACAACTTCTGCTGTTCCCCCTTTTTCAACCACGCCAAAGGCATTTGGCTGAACGGAAATAATTTTAATGCTGCTGTTTATGGCAACATTCGCAAAAGCTTTTCCTGAAAAGACATTCTTTTTCACTACAAAGCCGTTGCTGACGTCCGGTAGAGCAACCGCTCCGGCCACATATCCCGCTTTCAGTTTTGCAGATAGTACCGGTGCAATCGCGCGACCATGAAGATTATTGGAAAATACAATGATATCGAAACCGCCGCCTGAAACCAGGTCGCTTATAGCCTTCGCATACACCTGCCCGTCAGCTTCTGCAAGTGCTTCTGCATGATGAACACGCGATAATCCATATTTTCCTAAAGTTGACGGGTCTTCGCTAAATGGACCGAACAGTACGCCATCCGCTGTTGTGCCCAGCTGTGATGCCAGTTGCACGCCGTAGCTGATTGCTTCCGGGGTGGTTTTCTTCAGCGTTTTATCCGATTGGTCGATGAATATCAGTACAGCCATAGTTGTTTATATAGGATGAATGAATCAGATCACTTTTGCTTCTTCACGAAGAAGACGAATCAATTCTTCAGGATTGTCGGCAGGAACCAGCTTAACACCTGCTTTTGCCGGTGGCGTCTCAAAAGATACGGTGGATGTAAGGGCTTCAACAGCGGCGGGTTCAACTACCTTAAGCGGTTTTGAACGCGCACCCATAATGCCTTTCATATTGGGAATGCGCTGCTCGGCCACACCTTTCTGGCAACTCACAACTACCGGTAAACTCACTTCCACCACTTCTTCACCGCCTTCGGTTTCCCGGGTGATGGTTGCCATAGTTCCATTCAATTCGAATCTGGTGGCAAGACTCACAAAAGGAACATCGAGCAAACCCGCAATCATACCGCCTACCGACGACCTGTTGTGATCAATCGTTTCCTTTCCTGCGAAAATCAGGTCGTAATTGTTTTGCTTAGCAACTTCTGCAATCTGCGAGGCAACATAAAATGCATCTGTTACAGATGTGCTGTTGACACGGAAAGCTTCATCACCACCAAGAGCCAAAGCTTTGCGGATGATCGGTTCGGTATCGGCGCCGCCGACAGTAATAAGGTGGATGATAACAGAGGGATCTTTTTCCTTTAATTCAATTGCACGCACAAGCGAATACCATTCATCATAAGGATTAATGATCCATTGAACACCTGCTTCGGCGAATTTCGTATTGCTGTCGGTGAAGGCTATCTTTGCGGTAGTATCCGGCGTTTTACTGATGCATACCAGGATCTTCATGCAGAATATGGTTTTAAAGGTTGTTTATGCAACTAAGAGGCCTTGCAAACCAAATCATTTTTCATCATATAAACAATTTTTTCGACGCAAAGATGGAGAGGATTGAACGACTGAAATCGTTTCTTGAAGCTTCGCCCGACGATCCTTTTCTGAAGCATGCTCTTGCGCTGGAATGGATCAAATTGGGTGATGACCAGCAGGCAAAATTCATATTCGAAGAAGTACTGAATAAAAATCCCGAATACATCGGTTCCTACTATCATCTCGCTAAGCTCCTGGAGCGTATTGGCGACCGCGATGCGGCAGCTGAATGGTATCGTAAAGGGATAAACGCTGCAACGAGGGCCAACGACAGGCACGCCTTAGGTGAACTCATGGTTGCGTATGAAGACCTCACAGATGAATGATTAATGATGCTTGAGCAAAGGTTCATACAAAATATAAAAACGAAAAACCTGTTCTCGTTCGGTGATCGGTTGATTGTGGCCGTTAGCGGCGGCGTAGATTCCGTTGTATTGTGCGATTTGTGCCACCGTAACGGGTTACATTTTGAAATGGCGCATGTGAACTTTGGGCTACGCGGCGAAGAGAGCGATGCTGATGCAATGTTTGTAAAAGAATTGTCTGCAAAGTACAAGGTAACACTACATACCAAACGGGTAGATACAGATGCATATTGCAGGGAGAATAAACTATCCGTTCAGGTGGCAGCACGCGAGCTGCGTTATGCATGGTTCGATCACCTGCTGGAAAAGGGTGGGGGTTATGTGCTAACCGCACATCATGCAGACGACAATGTAGAAACTGTACTTATGAATTTTTTCCGGGGAACAGGCATCCGTGGTCTGCGCGGAATACCTGAACGCGCGGGTGGTTACGTGCGTCCGCTTCTCAGTTTCACCCGCGCAGAGATCATCGGATATGCGCAGCATCATCAGATAAGCTGGAGAGAAGATAGTTCGAATGCATCGGAAAAATATACCCGCAATTATTTCCGTAATACGATTATGCCATTGGTGCGCCAGGTATTTCCTGATGCCGATAAGAATATTTCTGAAAATGCGCGACGGTTTGCAGAAGTCGGGTTGCTTTACCAGCAGGCGATTGAGGCGCACTTAAAGAAGCTTGTGCAGAAGAAGGGAAATGAGTGGCATATTCCGGTTATCAAATTAAAAAAAACTGAGCCGGCGCGAAGTGTGCTTTATGAATGGATTAAAAGATTCGATTTTACGGCTGCGCAATTGGAAGATGTATTGCACCTGGCAGATGCAGAACATGGCAAGATGGTGAATTCGCCCACGCATCGTGTAATCCGCAACCGCGACTGGCTGATCTTTACGCCAAAGAAAAGTTCAGAGGCAACAACCTTCATCATCAGCGAGGATGATACCTCGATAAATTTTCCTGGTGGAACACTGACGCTGCATAAGATAGCGGCGCCCTCAAC
>JAFAGE010000308.1 GCA_023423015.1 Bacteroidota bacterium | reverse complement strand
GTATAATCTTCCATAAAGCTGTTTCCACCATTCAGTCCCCGCGACATTGTTTTCATCAGCCGGACGAGTGCTGCTGTTTTCCAATCACCTTCTGCAGAGAAGCCATAACCATCAGCCATTAATCGCTGAGCTGCAATACCCGGGAGTTGTTTCAGGCCATGAAGATCTTCAAAGGTTGTTGTGAATCCCTTATAGTTACCCTCTTTAAGGAACGACCTCAGACCGGCTTCAATCCGCGCGGCGTCCCTGAGTTCCTGGTGCCTGTCTCCGTTCCTGAGCAGTGATGCTTCCACGTCGTATTCGTCTGTATATGCCTCACATAATGCCGTGATTTCATTTTCATCAACGGCCTCTACGTACTTCACGAGGTCGCCAACACCATGGGTATTAACCGTAAACCCAAATCGGATCTGTGCTTCCACCTTATCTCCTTCCGTAACCGCTACAAACCGCATATTGTCGCCAAATCTTACGAACCGGGCCTCCTGCCAGTCGAACCATCCTGAAACGGCCCTACTCCAGGAACCAAGCTCATTAACCACCCTCTCGTCGCGAAAGTGGCCTGTTACTGTTTTTCTCCGAATACCCATGCGGGTGAGAATGTGGGCAGTTTCGCGATCACCGTGTGCCGACTGGTTGAGGTTCATGAAATCCATGTCGATCGACTGCCATGGGATGTCGCGGTTGAATTGAGTATGGAGATGCAATAAGGGTTTGTGCAGAATTCTGAGGCCATTGATCCACATTTTGGCCGGCGAGAATGTGTGCATCCATATAACGAGTCCTGCACACGATGTATCATGGTTCGCTTCACGAATTGAAGCTGTGATTTCTTCCGGAGTTGTGAGTACTTTTTTGAAAACGATTGGCAATGGCAGAGAATCGCTTTCGGCAAATGAACTGGCGATTTCCTGCGCATGTTGTTCTACCTGCAACAGAATATCATCGCCATAGAGATGTTGACTACCCACCAGCAGCCAGAGAGAGGGTGTAGGCATGGTTTGTTTGTTAGGAAAACGAATATAAGCAAGGGCAGAGGGCAAAGGGCAAAAGGCAGAAGGCATTTTTTTTACCTTTCAGCCCCTGCCGTCATCCACCGGAATTCCTGATGCCAAAAGCGAACAAATAATGTATCAAAACGGTACAGTGTTAATCCCGCATTTTGATAATCATTTGAATTACAATGGGGAGTTTTCCGGTTAACATTTTGTATTAAAAAGCATGACACCTTACTACATGATCAACTTTACTATCAGTGGCAATTATACGGATCTGTACCAGCTGAATATGAGCCAGGTTAATTTCCTGGAAGGCAAGCATACGCAACATGCCTGCTTCGATTATTTTTTCAGAAGTGTTCCAAACAATGGCGGGTATGTTCTTTTCGCCGGACTTGCCGACCTTCTGAACGTGCTGGAAGACCTGCATTTTACACAGTCGGACCTGAAATATCTCAGGAGCCTGGGATTTGAACGCACCTTTGTCGACCACCTGGAACTTTTTCAATTTCGCGGAACCATTTATTCAGTTAAAGAAGGTGAGGTTGTTTTTCCAAATACGCCCATTGTGCGCGTAGAAGGAACCCTGCTGGAAACACAGCTTGTTGAATCCATGTTACTGAACCTGCTGAATTTTCAATCGCTGATTGCAACCGCAGCTTCGCGGATGCGCTATGCAGCCGGAGACGCTTCCTTGTCTGAATTCGGCCTCCGGCGTGCACAGGGTCCGGGTGCCGTTCTCGCCTCGAGGGCAGCTATTGTTGGCGGTTTCGATAGCACAAGTAATGTATTTGCAGGAGAAAAATACCAGATAGACGTTTCTGGAACTATGGCTCATGCCTTTATCGAAAGTTACGACAGTGAACTGGAGGCATTCCGCGCGTTCGCACGCTTCCATCCCGAAGAGTGTGTTTTCCTCGTAGACACCTACGACACGGTCAACAGCGGCATCCCGAACGCCATCACAGTTGCGCTCGAAATGAAACAGGAAGGCAAAAAAGCAGCCGGCATTCGTCTTGACAGCGGCGACCTTGCCTGGCTGGCAAAAACAGCCCGTAGTATGCTTGATGCTGCCGGACTTGAACATATGAAAATTGTTGCATCTAACCAGATAGACGAGTATGTTATCCGTAGTCTTAAACAGCAGGGAGCTCCTATTGATGTATTCGGTGTGGGCACCAGGCTGGTGACCGGTTATCCCGATGCAGCGCTCGATGGAGTTTACAAAATGGCAATGCTTGATGAAGAACCTAAAATCAAGCTATCGGAAAATATAGTGAAGACAACATTGCCGGGAATGAAGGAAGTTTATCGAATGCTCAATGAAAACGGAAACTTTGCCGGCGCCGATGCCATTGCACTGAAAAGCGAAGAAGAACCGCAATGGATGATCCATCCACATGAACCCGGCAAATCAATGAGTCTTTCCGCATTCGGCAAAGAATCATTACTCACCAGGGTTATGGAAAAAGGAAGAATCTGCGGAAACCTTCCATCATTGAGAAAAATTGCAGAATATGCTACAAACCGATTGTCTCAGTTACCGGTTGAATACCGCAGATTTGAATTTCCGCACGTGTACAAAGTTGGTATAAGCCGGAAGCTGTCTGAACTAAGAAACGGGCTGATAAAAAATCTCCGTTCACAGCTGACTGAAGTTCCTGCGCGCTGATCTGAACTATTTGAACACTACGTTAAGCATTTGTTCGGCAACGAATTCGTTGCCCTTCTCGTTGAGGTGCACACCATCGCTGGTAAGGATGCCTTTTTCAGCATTCGCGCTGTTGTTTTTCAAATTGTAATCTAAAAATGCTTTGCGCAAATCGATCAGATCGCACTTGTTCGTTACAGCAATTTTGCGAATCATGGCAGCGTATTTGTTCAGGTCGCCATCCAGTTCGTTGGTGTAATCGGTCTTTTCACCAATAGCAGCAGGAGTACACAAATACACTTTGATATTTTTTGCCTGGAGTTTCTTTATTACAGCGTTATAAAAGCGTTCAAATTTATCAGCATCTGTTCCCGTTCCGCTACTTTTTTTGTGCCATACGTCGTTCACTCCTACCCAGATAACTACTACATCAGGTTCTTTACTGAGCACGTCATCTTCCATACGGAGGTACAAGTCATAAATTTTGTTTCCACCGATTCCGGCACCAACAAGTTCAAAGTTACCTGCCTGGTTTTTCTGCGCGAGCAATGCCTGTAATTTGGTTATGTACCCGTTTGGTTGAACACCTGCTTCGGTGATTGAATCACCGAAAAAAATTACTTTTTTCTTTTTTACCTGCATGGAAAGTGAAGCGAAGGCAACTATGGCAATAGTTGCGAGGGTGACAAAATTTCGTACCATACTGTTTAAGCGAAGTTTTATAGTTCATCAATATTTACCCAACATCTTTTTTCCCAGCTTTCGATGCCCTTTTCTGCGAGTTGCACTCCTTTCGCACCTTCGCGGAGATCCCAGGGAAATGGCGTGTCTTTAATCACATGCCTGAGAAATAATTCCCACTGCACTTTAAAAGCATTATCGTATGGTTCCTGTTCAGGCACTTTACTCCAGCCGTCAAAAAAATCAATCGGCTGCGGCACATCGGGGTTCCACACGGGGCGTGGCGTATTACCATAACCCTGCGTCCAGCAATCACGCAATCCGGCAACTGCACTTCCTTTGGTTCCGTCTACCTGCAAGGTGAGCAGATCGTCGCGACGTACGCGTACCGTCCACGATGAATTAAAATGCGCGATCACACCTCCTTCTAATTCAAATGTAGCATAAGCGGAATCGTCAGCGGTACATTTATAAGTCTTGCCCGACTCATCTACGCGCTCAGCAATATGTGTTGCACCCATGCAGCTTACAGCCTTCACTTTACCGAATAGATTGTCGAGCACGTATCGCCAATGGCAAAGCATGTCAACTATAATTCCACCATCGTCTTCTTTCCGGTAGTTCCACGAAGGTCTCTGTGCAGGTATTGTAGCTCCTTCAAACACCCAATAGCCAAATTCGCCACGCACGCTTAGTATCTCACCAAAAAATCCGTTTTGAATCAGTCGCTTTAATTTCAGAAGGCCGGGCAACCAGAGTTTATCCTGGACTACACCGTTCTTAACACCAGCTTTTTTGCACATCTCATACAGTTCCATCGCAACCTTTGCAGAAACTGCGGTAGGCTTTTCGCAATAGACATGTTTTCCTGCTTTCACTGCCGCACGTACACCATCAGCCCGGCGCCCGGTTGTTTGAGAATCAAAATAAATCCGGTAATGCGGGTCCGACATTACGGAATCAAGGTCGGTAGTGTACTTTTCTACTCCAGACATCTCTGCGAGTTTGGCGAGTTTAACAGCATCACGGCCGACCAACACGGGATCAGGCATGATGAATTCTGAATTTCCTGTTTGTACTCCACCTTGCCTGATGATAGCTGCTATGGATCGCAACAGGTGCTGGTTAGTTCCCATACGACCTGTTACGCCGTTCATGATGATGCCTACTTTGTGAATTGTTGCCGACATATTAACTACAACTTATGTATGCCTGTTGAATTTTGCGAAAATATTCATCCTGGTCGCTGTTCCAGTGTCTTGTTGAAAAAATTTCTACTTCATTAAACCCGTTGAATCCTGCATCTTCTACCCAGCCGCGTATTT
>JAFAGE010000014.1 GCA_023423015.1 Bacteroidota bacterium | reverse complement strand
TCTTTATTGTTCTCCAGAACCTGGCCCAGCGTGTTGTTGAGGTTGTCGGTTTCAAAGATGACATGCACATTGGCGAAGGTTCTATCGTACTCCGTCATCGTAGTGTAGTGAACATTCAATTTATGCATGCCAAAATCCGGCATATCGGTTTGCGTGAGCACCTGCGTGATTTCGCGGCAACGATCTGTGCGGAAATTAAAAGCGATCACGGCATCGCCATTCCGGATTACGGTAGGTGGTTCTCCTGGTTTTGTTATTACTGTTGGCTTGATAAATTCATCGGTAATATTGTGCGAATAGGCATCGGCGATAGCTGTGAGTGCATCGGGCGACGTTTCTCCTTTTGCGAGCACCAGTGCTTCATAAGCAAGTTTCACACGTTCCCAGCGTTTGTCGCGGTCCATTGCAAAATATCTTCCGCTGACTGTTGCGATTCTTCCAACTGTGGCATCCATATGTTGCTGCAGTTCTGTTACGAATTGCAGTCCACTTTTCGGATCTGTATCGCGACCATCAGTGAATACGTGTATAGCAACATTAGCGAGTCCTTCTTTCTTACAGGTATCAAGCACTGCTTTAAGATGGTTCAGGTGCGAATGCACACCACCATCGCTCACAAGTCCGAGCAGGTGAAGTGTAACATTATTGGCTATGGCATACCTGATTGATGCAAGCAGGTGTTCGTTGGCCATAAAACTTCCGTCGCGAATGGCAACATTTATTCGCTGAAGTTCCTGGTAAACGATGCGTCCTGCACCCAGGTTGAGGTGTCCCACTTCTGAATTCCCCATTTGTCCATCAGGCAGGCCTACCTGCTCACCGCAGGTAACAAGTGTTGTATTTGGAAACTTTGTATATAGCGACTGGACGAATGGCACGTGTGCATTCTGGATAGCGTCGGCTGTTTTCACTTTACCGAGCCCCCAGCCATCCATAATGACCAGTATTACCTTTTTTGACATGTTTGAATGCTAGATTAACAGGTTTTAACAATGGCGCAAAGGTATCGGTTTGCTAAATCAATCAGTTACAAAGAGTACTTTCTTTGGCATGTTTTTCGCAAAATTCGTATAAAGACCGATGGCACGCTTCCAGAAGCAGGGAATGTTTAATAACTTAAGGACGGATTTATGCGGCTGATGGTGCGGAGGTCTTAAAAAACACCCAAATGAAAAAACTCATAGGTTTAGCGATCGCATCTGTTTCGCTTTTCCTTTCTTCTTTCAGTTTCTCTGTTTCCATCGACGAAGTGATTGCAGCGCTGAAGAGCGGGAACGCCACCGGGCTTTCGAAACATTTCGACAGCCGCGTAGATATTTCATTGCCTGATAAGAGCGATAATTTCAGCAGGAACCAGGCAGAAATGATCCTGAGAGATTTTTTTGCGAGCAATGAAGTAAAAACCTTTGTTGTAAAACACAAAGGTGAAAACAATGGATCGCAATTCTGTATAGGCGTGTTGCAAACAAAGCACGGAAACTTTCGCACCAAACTTTACATGAAGAGCAAAGGCGACGTGCAGGTTGTACAGGAAATTGCGTTTCAGCCGGAGAATTAATTTTTATTGTGGTTAACATAGCAACCCATCGTTTACGTGCGATGGGTTTTTTATTTCTGTTACTTTTGTTTTATGCAATCATTCGATGAACAACTACGCTTGCTAACCGACAACGCGCTTAATGAAGACGTAGGTGAAGGCGATCATTCTACTTTAAGCAGTATTCCACCCGATGCAAAAGGAGCGGCGATTCTGAAAGTGAAAGAAGACGGAATAATTGCAGGAATAGACGTTGCTACTAAAATATTCGCCTGGTATGCACCCGGCTCAACGTTCCGCCCAAAAATTAAAGACGGTGAGCCAATGCATAAAGGGGACATCGCTTTTGAAGTTGAAGCCGATGTGCACGTCATCCTTAAGCTTGAGCGACTTGTTTTAAATATCATGCAGCGCATGAGTGGAATTGCAACGCTTACGCGCAAATACGTTGATCTGCTTCAAGGATATAAAACAAAGGTTCTCGATACACGGAAAACAACTCCAAACTTTCGCTTGCTTGAAAAGGAAGCAGTAAGGATTGGCGGAGGATTCAATCATCGCATGGGCTTGTATGATATGATCATGCTTAAAGACAATCATGTTGATTACGCAGGTGGTTTGGAAAAGGCAATTACCAATGCCTGGAACTATGTGCAGAAAAATAAGCCTGATTTAAAAATCGAAATCGAAACCAGGAACCTCGATGAAGTGAAACGCGCACTGGCAACTGGTAAAGTTGACCGGATCATGCTCGATAACTTTACACCCGAATTATTGAAAGAAGCCATCGATTTGATTGCTGGAAAAGTGGAAACAGAAGCAAGCGGAGGAATCAACCTGGAAACAGTTCGCGACTACGCCGCAACGGGTGTTGACTTCGTTAGTGTAGGTGCATTGATTCACCAGGCGAAAAGCCTTGATTTGAGTTTGAAGGCAGTGGGGAGGTGAGAGGTGAGAGGTGAGAGGTGAGAGGTGAAAATTAGTCTGTAAAGATATTTTAAGCATTCATAAATGAAAATTACTGCTCAGGAAGAATATGGCCTTCGGATTCTGATAAGAATCGCGTCGTGTAAAGACCGCGAAGGCATGAGCATTCCGCAACTTAGTGAAGCGGAGGGCCTGAGCAGTCACTATGTGGCCAAGCTCACGCGCATCCTTCGTATTTCAGGGTTCATCAACAGCACACCTGGAAATAAGGGCGGATATGTGCTTGCAATGCCATCGGACCAGGTAGTTATCAATTCGGTATTGAAAGCACTCGGCGGTGCGTTGTTTGATCAGCGTTTCTGCAATACCCATTCCGGAGCATTGCGATTTTGTACAAACTCCGTGGATTGCTCATCGCGATCTTTGTGGCAAATGATCCAGTTTATCGTTGATGAATTTCTCGACAAAGTAACGCTGCACGACCTCGTGAGTAAGGAGCAGGATTCGGTGAAAGCCTTCGAACGCGTATTGGGTGAAGGAAAGATTCGTCGCATGGAGGAAGTGTTTCTGGCACGCCAGTCAACCGAACTGGAACCCCAGGACAACAAGGACCTCATATGAAATATCTCCTGCTTACGCTGATGCTCGCCTGTTGTATAAGTCTGCAGGCGCAGCAAACTGATTCCACTTACTCTGAGAAATTTTATACCATCCTGCTGAAACTCCAAACACCGTTTACAGATCCTGCAAACTGGACGCAACAGGCAATCAGTACAGTGCAACGGCATTTCCTGTATTACCAGGAGATGGAGAAAAAGGGCGATCTCCTGTTTGGTGGAAGAACTGATTACAAAGAAGACAACCCGGCTATGTTCGGCATTATCGTTTTCAAGGCTTCTTCAACTGCAGAAGCAGAGAAAGTGATGAAGAATGATCCGGCGATAACAGGTGGTATCATGCAGGGTACAGTGCATCCTTTCGTAATTGCTTTTGGCAAGCCCGCAGAGAAGTAAAAAAATCAGCCTTTAATTTCCGGGAATGGCTATTCAGCTTAACTTGTAAGCTAATCCTATTGG
>JAFAGE010000430.1 GCA_023423015.1 Bacteroidota bacterium | reverse complement strand
GGATGAGAAGGCACTTCAGACAATGATCGGAAAAGTTGTAGATGGCACTTATGCCGACGTACACAGCATCCTGCTTTATAAAGATGATAAGCTTGTGCTGGAAGAATATTTTTATGAATACAACCGGAACAGCCTGCACGAATTGCGATCAGCTACAAAGAGCTTTATTTCTGCATTGGTGGGTATAGCAATTGATAAAGGAATGATCAAAAGCGTGGATGATCCCGTGGTTCCGTATTTTACTGAATTTTTCACGATTGATTCAACGGGGCTGAAACAAAAGATTACCATCAGGCACCTGTTGACTAACCAGGCAGGCTGGGACTGCGACATCAGCAATGAAGCATCCGCAGGTAACGAAAACCTCATGGGTATGTCGCCCGACTGGGCACAATTTACCCTCAATCTGCCGATGCTTGACACACCTGGTACCCGCGGACGTTATTGCTCGGGAAATGCAATAGTACTTGGACGAATTGTTGAGAAAGTATCGGGCATGAAGCTGAGCGATTTCGCCAAAGAACACCTGTTTAAACCACTTGCCATTAATGCATCCAAATGGAACTTTAAGCCCGATGCCAGCAGCGCAAATACATTCTGCCAACTTTATCTGCGTCCGCGCGATATATTGAAGTTTGGAATATTATATCTGAAACAAGGCAACTGGAAAGACAAACAGGTAATTCCTGCAGCATGGGTAGACGAGTCGTTTGCATCGCATTCGCAGGTAAATGGTACCGACTATGGCTACCTCTGGTGGAAACAATGGCTGAATGTTGGCGGAACACGCGTTGATGGCATTACAGCCAAAGGGAATGGCGGACAACGCATCTATCTTTTTCCGCAACACAACATGGTTGCAGTGATTACGGGCGGAAGTTTTAATATCAATTCTCCATCAGATGCAATGCTGATCCATCATATACTTCCTGCAATAAAAAGTAAGAAAGACTAGAAATATTTTTCAAAGGCGACGCCCAACGTAAACAGCAGGTTTTCCCGGTCGAGGCGATTCAGTTTGTTATAGGTGAGTGTGCTGGTAAAGCTGACCCACCGGTAAATTTTCAAAGAAGCTGTGAGATTTGAACGGATGATGTAGTCGCTCTTAGTTTCGAGGGAGTTCTGGAGAAAATTAACACCTTCGATAACCAGTAGTTCCTTAACAGCATAGCGGAATTTGATGCGAAGTGAATTACGCCATGTTCGGTAAACATCACGTACGGTGTCACTCAGTTTTAAATCACTGCTTTCATACAAAAGCCCATTGCTGATATTAAAACGCGCATTGCCGGATTTGATTAAATCGAACGACGCACCACCGCCTACCTGCCAGCGTTTGTTGATGCGCAACGAATAACTCTTGTCGAAATTCCCGAGTGCCCAGTAAGCAAACCGGCTACTGTCTTTCCGGTAACCGACATCAACATTGGCAGTGATATCATTATTGCTTAAAACCTTGTTTGTTTGGCCGTAGATCCACGACACTGAAGAGTTTACGGACACATCATTCTTGCTCGCATTCGCGCGAAGCAGGTTGTTGAAGACATAGGAATCGGCGGCATCCGTTTTATTTATAATACCGGTTGCCGCCAGATTCAGATAATAATTAACTGTGTCGTTGAACTGTGCGTTTATGTTACGCGACATCAACAGGCACCCGATAATGAGTGCTACAATTTTTCCAGAGTACGTTACCAATATGAATCAACATTTAACCAAGCGAACGGATCCATTCCACAACTTCATCTTTGGTTTTTCCAAGTTTAGTTTGCAATCTGCCATACAATTCATCGTCTTTGCCTTCTTCATATCTCAGATCGTCGTCGGAAAGGCGGCCGTCAGCCTGTTTGAGTTTACCCTTAAGTTCGTTCCATCTTCCTTTTAATTCCAATTTGTCCATATAGTTGTTTTCTAATACTTACAAAAAAATTATGCCTACACTATATGTTAATTTCCAACGTCTTGGAGCTAAATAGAAGTTCGTGGTACAACATTTGAAATACCACGAGCAAGCAAACTTAATTCGACATGAAAACATGGAAAAATTTTTTAACCGTGATCGTGCTTGCCTCACTTGTTATTTCAGGTTGTAAAAGCATGAATAAAACTCAAAAGGGTGCTGCCATCGGTGCTGCCGGTGGTGCCGCAGTCGGTGGAGTTGTAGGTCGTGCAAGTGGTAACACGGCCCTCGGTGCAATCATTGGCGCTACTGTTGGTGGAGTTACCGGCGCCGTTATCGGCCGTCAGATGGACAAGCAGGCGAAAGAAATTGAAAACGAAGTTCCCGGAGCCAAAGTGGAAAGAGTAGGCGAAGGGATTGTAGTGGATTTCGAAGACAAGATTCTTTTTGCATACGACCGCTCCGACCTGGGTGCAAATTCCGAAGCAAGCCTTCAGAAGTTGGTGAATATTCTGAACGAATATCCTGACACCAACATCGAGGTGCAGGGTCACACCGACAGCAAAGGTTCCGACAATTACAACCAGGGATTATCCGAACGCAGGGCTAATGCAGTATCATCGTATCTGCGCAATAAAGGGATAGCTTCATCCCGTCTCACTACAAAAGGATACGGTGAAACAGCGCCGGTGGCGTCAAATGATTCTGATGATGGCCGCGCACAAAATCGTCGTGTAACATTCCTGATAACCGCTAACAAAAAAATGGTTGAGGAGGCAAAAGAGGAAGCAAATAAATAACAACCCTCCATCCTCATTATCCAGATTCAAATAAAAACAATTACTGTATGAAAACAAGATTGGTATTATTAGCAGCGGCATTGGTTGTTTCCTTTACCGCATTTTCCCAGGTGGGAAGACCTTCGTTCGGCATTCGCGCCGGTGTAAACTTTCAGAACCTTAATGGAAAGGATAGCGATGACGACAGATTAGAGAATTCGCTTAAAGTTGGTTTTAATGTAGGTGTTGTTGGCGAAGTTCCCATTGCAGAAGATTTTTACATCCAACCGGGAGTATTGTATTCTACCAAAGGAGCTAAGTTGGATGTGTCTAATGATAAGGTAAATATTGGTTACATCGAAATACCCATCAATCTCCTTTATAAACCTGTCTTGGGTGAAGGTCGCTTGCTGATGGGCTTTGGTCCATACGTCGCTTTCGGCATAAATGGTAAGATAAAAGGAGACGGAGTTGATGAAAAGATCAAATTCGACAGCGAGACATCTATTACAGAGTTCGCCCCACTTACCTTAAAACGATTTGATGCGGGTGCCAACCTTTTATTTGGATATGAATTTACACAGCGTCTTTCGGCCCAGCTGAATGCGCAATTGGGCCTTGTGAATATTTACCCTGACATAACAGGCTTACCGACAGACCTTGGTACGCTTAAGAATACAGGGTTCGGTATTTCGCTCGGATATCGTCTTTAAGAGCCTGCGCTTACCTTTGTGCCCTATGGCAATTTACAATAAGCAGGTTTCTATAAGGTGGGCCGACCTCGATCCGAATTTTCACCTGCGTCACAGTGTTTATTACGACCTGGGGGCGCAACAACGTATCGAGATTCTTCACGCACTGGGTCTTACTCCAGCGGTGATGACGGAGCACCAGTTTGGGCCAGTGATATTCCGCGAAGAATGTGTATTCAGAAGGGAAATCAAACTGGGTGATGAAGTAACGATTACTGCATACCTGGCTAAGCAGACTCCCGACGCATCGCGGTGGACGATACAGCACGAATTCCTGTCGCAGGCAGGTAAACTGTTAGCGACATTAACCATCGACGGAGCCTGGATAGATACAAAGGCCAGGAAATTGTTGATGCCCATTCCTCAACTGGTTACTGAGGTATTCAACGCCATTCCGAAAGCAAAGGAGTTTAGTTATATATAAAGCTACGTATTCCGGACACCAGGTGTCCGGAATCGTACACTTTATTGGAGTGTCATTTCCTGGATCCCGCGCCACCACTGCATTTCATCAATGGCACAGGCATTGAGCCAAGCGAACCATATCTTCTGCTCATGATCAGAAATTACCTCAAAATCGCCTGGCGTAACCTCAGCCGTAACAAAGGATTTTCAATTACCAATCTCCTGGGTCTTGCAATCGGCATGACCTGTACTATGATTATTTTCCTGTGGGTTCGCGACGAACTTAATTTCGACCGGTTCCACAGGAACTACGACAACATTCACCAGGTGATCGCCCACCGCGATTTTAAAAACCAGGTATTCACCGACAGAAACATGGTATTGCCGTTGGCATCGGCAGTCGCACAACAATTCCCGGAAGTTGAGCATGCCACTGTAACTACCTATCGTCAACCTGCCATCATTGAAGTTGGAGATAAGAAATTAAAGAAATGGGGCTATACGGTGAATGAACAATTCTTCAATGTGTTCACCTGGAACTTTATACACGGTAACGCCGCAACGGCCATCAGTGATCCATCCGCAATTGTATTAAGCGCTTCTGCCGCACAATCCTTATTTGGAAATGACAATCCTGTCGGCAAAACAGTTCGGTTAAACAATGATCGCAATGCAAAAGTCAGCGCGGTGGTAGAAGACGCACCCAAAAACTCGACTTTCATCTTTGATTTTATACAACCGTTCAATTATTCAGAGGAGTGGGTGAAACAGGCGATGAACGAGTGGCAGAATTCATCGTGGAATGTATTTCTTGTCGTGAAGCCCGGAACAGATCTGAAGAAACTTGAACAAAGGATCAACAAATTAAAGAAGGAACGCGACCGGGACGACGAGCTCAGTACCTATTTCACTTTTCCCATGGCGAAGTGGAGATTGTATAGCGATTTCAAGGATGGAAAGAACGTTGGCGGCATGATCGAATATGTCCGGCTGTTTATCATCATTGCTCTTGGTATTCTGCTGATCGCATGTGTAAACTTCATGAACCTTTCCACGGCCCGGTCTGAAAAAAGATCAAAGGAAGTTGGTATCAGGAAGACGCTTGGCTCCGACAGGAAGCAGCTGATCCTGCAATTCTTCTTTGAATCCCTGATACTTGCTACCCTGGCCTTCGCCATTGCCATAACGGCTGTATACCTGTTATTGCCATCTTTCAACAGGATGGTCGACAAACAACTTACGATATTCATTCCATCTCCGGGGTTCTGGCTGGCCGCATTGGCCACAGTACTGTTTACAGGCTTTATCGCCGGAAGTTATCCTGCGTTATACCTTTCTTCCTTCAACCCCATCAAGGTATTAAAAGGAACATTCATCGCCGGCAAAGAAGCTGTTTTGCCGAGAAGGATCCTGGTGGTTTCTCAATTTGTAATATCCATACTACTTATCTCCGGAACCATCATCATTTATCAGCAGATCACTCATATCAAGAATCGTGAAACCGGGTACGATCCCGACAATCTGATCATGATCCCGTCGACCGGTGACGTAAACAAAAACTTTGCGGCAATCAAGCAGGAGTTGCTGAATTCAGGATCCGTGGAGGCGGTGACGCGTGCTTCTGCGCCGATAACGGAAATATGGTGGAAAACCGGCTCGCCCGACTATGAAGGAAAGCCTGAGAATACGAGCATCATCTTTTGCGGTATTGCGGTTGATAAAGATTTTACAAAGACTGCGGGTGTAAAGATGCTTGCAGGGCGTTTTTTCGAAGGAGTTCCTGCAGATTCTTCCCACATGATCATCAACAAGGCTGCTGTTGAAGCAACCAATATTAAAAATCCCGTCGGCATTAAAATGCGTTATGCAGGTCGCGATTACACTGTTATTGGTGTGATCGACAACATTATCCAGGAATCTCCGTTCAGACCCGTAGATCCTTTGCTAATGGTGTTCAATGGCGATTTCGGTTCTTACACATTCGTGCGATTAAAGAATGGCGCGAATCCACGTACTGCTCTCTCCTCATTGGAAGCTACACTTACAAAGCATAATCCTGCCTTCCCGTTCGAATACCAGTTTGCGGATGAAGAATTCGGAAAGAAATTTATTACTGAAGAACTCATTAATAAGATCACCAATATTTTCGCGGCACTTGCAATTTTTATTTGCTGTATCGGCCTGGCCGGACTTGCATCATTTACTATTGAAAAGCGCACGCGCGAATTGGGAATCAGGAAAGTATTGGGCGCATCTATGTCGCAGTTGCTGGTTTTGATTTCACGCGAATTCCTGAATCTTGTGGTGATTGCATTCATCATCGCGGTTCCATTAACCTGGTGGTTGATGACCGAATGGCTCGGTAACTATGTATACCAGGTAAACATCAGCATCTGGCTTTTTGCTGCTGTCGGCGGAATGGTTCTGCTGCTAACTTTGGCAATTGTCGGCGCCAATACAATCAATGCAGCAAGGAACAATCC
>JAFAGE010000387.1 GCA_023423015.1 Bacteroidota bacterium | reverse complement strand
TGATGAGAGTAAGACGCCTCAATATCAAAGTGCCCGCCGCGACCAGGTACCCGACAAGAGGTACCTCAACACACCGGCCATGTTGCGCGTAACTCTGAAGAAAGAAGGCGACAATAAGAAATTAAGTCTTGATTCTGCGGTGCTCGAAAGGCAACTGGACTCCATCGTGGCACAGGGGTACACAGCGCTGGAAATATTTGCAACGCCACATGGAGGTAAAAGTTTCGGCGGACTTGATGCCATCGACCGGTATAATATCGACCCATCGTCGGGTAATATGGCCGACTTCCGGCGCCTGGTAAGGCAGGCACACCGGAAACACCTGGCCATCATCGCATTCGACAACCTGGGTTACAGTAGTGTGGATGCACCTCATTTTCTCAAAGCCTGCCGCGACGTTGCCGGCAATGTGGATTCCAAAGAAGCAAAATGGTTCATATGGGCCGACAGCGATACAGCTGCTCCACCCATGACTCCAGACACATACTTCCTTGGTGGTACACGCAGATGGGAAAAGTGGGTGTATCACCCTGTTGCAAAAAAGTACTACTGGAGCAAGTGGGATGGCGTAGATAAAAACGGAAAGAAATGTTCCCTGCCGCAGTACAACTGGTCACCGGAATGGCAGGCTGAGGTTAAGAACATCGTACGCTTCTGGATGAACACAGGCATCGACGGAATGGTTATAGATGCCGTAAACTGGTATATCAATTACACCTGGCAGATGGGCAAAGAATGTATAACAGACGTCATCGCTCCGTATGGGAATGTATTTATGCAACCCGAAGGTGCCGGCGGATTTCACGAGGATCCGGTACCCTGGATAACTGAAGGAGGATGGAATTGCGTACAGAACTATGGCCTGGGAATTTGGTGGGAAAAAGATAATAACCTGCTCGTAAATGCCATAAACGGAAATAATACGAGCGGCATTGAAGAGGCATTGCAAAACTACCGCGACCGCGTGGTGGCAGAAAAAGGAGTATTGTATGTGGGTGCCGACCTGAAACAGGAGGAAGAGAGAAAATATCACCTCTACGTCGCCTTCAGCATAGCCACGGGTCACATATACTGTAAGAGTATGAAGGAGCACGAAAAGTTTTCGGGAGATGAAAAACTGCGCCAGATATTGGAGATAAAGAGAAGCCATACGGCATTTTCCCACATTGGAAGGCGGCAACACGTAAATACCTCCAACGACAAGAAGTTCTACGCGTTTGTTCAGAAATCGCATGATAACCGCGAACGTATCCTCTGTATTTTTAACTTCCAGGACGCTCCCCAGAACGTTTCTATTGACCTTAGTGGAATCAATGCGGCTGAAATGAAAGACCTCCCAAAATCCTCAGTTGTCCCATTTCAGAAAGAACTTAAGGTTTCCCTCCCGGAATACGGCTGGAAGTTCTACGAACTCCGCTAACGAAATGGCCTTTGCCATTTCCGGAAGGATTCATTACCTTCACCACCAGGTTGCCCGACAATTCTGTTCCGGCAACGCTCTCTGCCTCGCTTTTTTAATTTTTTGCACTTAGGGTTTTGTTGTGCCTGAAGCACTTGCAACAGGTACTGTTAATGTATCGATCGCCTCTTTCGTTCGCATTTTTTATTAGTTAACTATTAAATGTCACCACGATGAAGCTTTCTGATTTTATTCTATTACCCGATTTCGAAAAAAAGCACATTCTCCTGCACCAGGGCGTTCTTATCGGCAAAAGAAAAGTGGAATACCATATGGTGTTCCTGTTCCAGATGGACAATTATTACGTGGAATCGTTCTGCGATGTAGAAAGCAAGGCAGTGGAAGAATTCCGGGTTTTGTTCGACCCCCGGCTACTCGCCCCCTCCCTTGAAACAATACCGATTGATGGTTTGGTGAATTGAGGATTAAATCAGATGCCTCCTGCGCATGATTTCTTACTGTTCGGCGTCGAATGCTGCACGAACATGTAAGAAGAGAACAGCAATATGAGACATACCCTATGCATCCTGGCGGCCCATCTGATTTTCGTTTGCATTTCATCGGCCCAGCAATCCACCAATATTGAAATCGTAGATCTACTCTCCGGCATTGCCGACAGCAACAACGTTCCGGAAAATCCTGCAGCCAGCGAGGCGCGATTGGAACATTTTATTGATGGCCTCGCTAAGGCTGAACATTTTGCAGATTCCCTGTACACCGAATACCAGATGAGTAACACCTACCTGGAAATCGGGCAGGAAGACAAAGCAATCGAACTTGCACAAAGGATGCTGGCCAACATCGGCGACCGAACATCAGAAGACGGTCTAACGGTGATGCGCACCCTGGCACTCGCATACCTGCGACATGGAGAAAGAATTAATTGTCTTAATGATCATTCGGCTGAATCGTGCATCTTCCCCATCAAAGGACAGGGGCTGCAGAAGAATACAGACGCAACGAAGAAAGCAATTAAGCTTTATGAAGAAATTCTAGGTCGCGACAACACCGACATGAATTCGCGCTGGCTGTTGAACCTGGCAAATATGGCGATCGGTGAATATCCAGGTGGAGTTCACGCCTCCTTCCTCATCCCCCACCTCGATAAACACTCTTCCCTGCCCATTAAACCTTTCAGGGAGGTAGCCATGGAAACCGGGCTTAACGTTGAAAACATGGCAGGTGGCAGTATTATGGAAGATTTCAACAACGATGGCCTGTTAGACGTAGTGAGCAGCGGATGGGGGTTGAACGAACCCATGCATTATCATCAGAACAATGGCAATGGTACGTTCACAAATTTGTCTGCATCGTCGGGTATAAACCTGGTGATGGGCCGACTGCACATCGCACAAACAGATTACAACAACGATGGGTTTAAGGATATTTTCGTTTTGCGTGGTGCCTGGATGCAGGAATTTGGCAGGCAACCAAACTCACTGCTCCGCAACAATGGCGATGGTACGTTCACCGACGTTACCATCGAAAGCGGGTTGCTGTCATTTCATCCTACACAAACAGCAACGTGGGCCGACTTCAACAACGATGGAT
>JAFAGE010000302.1 GCA_023423015.1 Bacteroidota bacterium | reverse complement strand
GACGACCACGCCCTGTTTCGTGCCGGTGTAAAAACAGCCCTCGCCGTTAAAATAGACGTAGAACTTATTGCTGAAGCCGACAATGGCATGCAACTCATCAATTTGCTGCGACACATAGAACCTGATGTGGTATTATTAGATATACAGATGCCTATCATGGATGGTATTCAAACTTTACCCGAAATCAGAAAAATTCGTCCCGAAGCAAAAGTGATCATCCTTTCGATGCACAACGATCATTCAATGATCTCAAAGCTTATGGAAATCGGGGCAAACAGTTACCTGACGAAAAATTCCGATTCGGAAACCATCTACGAAGCGATAAAGACCTGTTACGAAAACGAATTCTTCTTCAACGAACTCACCAATAAAGCGCTGCTCACCGGCCTCCGGACCAAACGCAGCGACTCGTATGGTAATCCCGAAGCTGATCTTTCAGAAAAGGAACTGAGAGTACTTCGATTAATGTGCGAAGAAAAAACCACCAAGGAAATTGCAGATATCGTGGAAATCAGCCCACGCACCGTGGAAGCGATCCGCGATAAACTCAAAACCAAAACAGGCGCCAAATCTATGGCTGGCCTGGTGATGTATGCTGTGAAGAACGGCATTATGGATGAAGCAAAGTAACCCCGAGCTATAAATTTGGTGTAACACACAGGCCTGTTATCTTTGCAAGCCTAATTTATTGCTCATCCAAACACATATCTCCAAATGAAAGTTACCGTAGTAGGTGCAGGCGCCGTAGGGGCTACCTGTGCAGACAACATCGCCCGCAAGGAACTGGCGAGCGAGCTTGTTCTGCTTGATATCAAAGAAGGCATTGCTGAAGGTAAAGCACAGGATATGATGCAGACCGCTGCACTCCTGGGTTTTGATACCAAAATTTCAGGATCTACCAACGACTACTCCAAAACTGCAGGCAGTGATGTTGTAGTGATCACCTCCGGCTTGCCTCGTAAACCCGGTATGACTCGCGAAGAACTTATTGGAGTGAATGCTGGCATCGTGAAAGGCGTGGCAGAAAATATCCTGAAACATTCTCCTGATGCCATCATTATTGTGATCAGCAATCCCATGGATACCATGACTTATCTCACGCTCAAGTCAACAGGGTTGCCGAAAAACAGGATCATCGGAATGGGTGGCGCACTCGACAGCGCCCGTTTCAGGTATCAGCTCAGTCAGCATCTTGGTGCAAGCCCAGCCGACCTCAACGCGGTGGTAGTTGGCGGGCATGGTGATACAACGATGATTCCATTGATCAGGTTGGCTACATGGAACAGCGTACCAGTTTCCAAATTCCTGAGTGCAGAACAACAACAACAAATTATCAACGATACAATGGTAGGTGGCGCAACGCTTACCAAACTCATAGGAACCTCTGCGTGGTATGCTCCCGGGGCTGCAGGTGCGGCGCTTGTGGAAAGCATTTTGCGCGACGAGAAAAAACTTTTTACCTGTTGCGTAGCACTCGATGGCGAGTACGGACAGAAAGATATCTGCCTTGGCGTACCAGTTACCATCGGAAGAAACGGATGGGAGAAGATCATTCCTCTTGATCTGAGTGCCGACGAGCAGGCGCTGTTCAACAAGAGCGCTGATGCTGTCAGAAGCATGAACGATGTACTGAAATCATTACCGGCCTAAGCGATACCTGACGCGGCTGGCGATATGCGAAATGTCCATTTGGCGCATACATTTAAAATGCCCGAGTGGACATTTTTTTGTTCCGTATTTGCTGCAAGGCTGGCATTTTAGTTTAGGCAAACGGATAATATTTTCATACGGAAGTTCATTCCGGGTAGCGAGAAAAGGTTTGCCATAGTAAGGCTCTACGTCGAGGCGCGGTGAAGTGCTGCCCCAGATCGCCAGTACAGTTTTATTAAAGGCTGAAGCAATATATTGAAGTCCCGTGTCGTGAGAAATAACCAGGCGGGAACGGCGAACAAGATCCGCCGATTCGTTGATGTTAAATTTCCCGCATGCGTTATAAATCTTTACCGGGTCAGTTGCGGCTACTTCATTGCCTTCGGGCTCATCTTCCTTACCACCCAGTAAGATGATCGGATGATCAATTTCCCTGCACAGTGCAATCAGTTTTTCGACGGGTAATTTCTTGGTTCGGTACGATGCACCGATTACGATGGCAATGTAACCCGCGTGGTGAGCTGCAGGAATATCGGTTTCTTTCACGCGGTCTTTTTCCGGTATGAAGTAATCAAGTCCACCACCGTCGTCTTTAACTCCGAATGCCGCAACGGTATCGAGACTTCTTTGTGTAATATGCCGGCGGGGCATTATGTCTATCCTCAGTTTTGTGAGCAGGAACTTTTCGAAATTCAGTTTGTCGATTGTGTAAGCCTTTACACCGAGTTGTCTTTTTACCTTATTCGACCTGAAGTTATTGTGAAGGTCGATGATATAGTCATACTCTTCTTTCCTCAATTCTTCTATTACGTCATCTATATTCTTGCCGAGGTAGAAAAATTTATCTACATACGGGTTTGCTTCCGTTACCATCCTGAAGGAGGTTTTGGTAAGAAAATGAACCTCGGACGTGATGACCTGTTTTTTCAAACACCTGAGCACAGGTGACGCGAGCACAATGTCGCCGATTGATGAAAAACGGATCACCAGGAACTTCATAACAGCAACATGAGTAGTTGGTGATGGATGTTGCAGGAATTGTTAAACGTCATCGTTCCACATAGTTTAGATCTTTGTGAAATGTTTCGCGGGTAAACCATGCAGCAACAAGGGTTATAGAAATTACGATGATTCCTGTGGTTATTCCGCTATCTACAAAACTCCAATGGAATTTATCCTGTAAAACATCTTTAAACAGGATGTTTAATAGCGGCAGTGCACCTCGAACCATGTTGGGTATGGTGGTTGCAGCAGTGGCGCGCAGATTTGTTCCGAATTGCTCAGCGCCAATGGTGACAAAAATTGCCCAGAAGCCGGTGCTGAATCCGAGTGCCGTGCAAATGATGTACATCGTGTCGTCATTCCTGTTCAAGGGGCTAAAGAACAAAATACCGGAAACGATGGTGAGACCGTAGAAAACATACAGTGCTTTCTTCCGGCTCTTGAAATATTGACTCACCAGACCGATGAGGATATCGCCGAAAGCGATACCCACATAAGCATACATGATGGCGCGCCCACTGTCTACGGACGTTTCGCCGTAAAGTTCGCGTGCAAACCTGTTACTGAAGTTTACCAGGATACCGATTACATACCACGTAGGTAAACCGATAAGTATGGCAAGGATGTATTTCCTGAAACGTTCCCTGTTGTTAAAAAACATCAGCACATTTCCGCGTGACACTTTTTCATCGGAGCGAGCCTCCTTGAACATGCCGCTTTCTGACACGCTGATGCGTAAGAAGAGGAGAGCAATACCTAATACGCCACCGATTTTATAACACAGGCGCCAGTCTTCACCTGTAAACTGAAAAGTAAAGTAGGCGAATACGGCACCAAACAAACCGATTCCTGCAACCAGCGATGTACCTATGCCGCGCCTGTTTCGTGGCAATAATTCGCTTACAAGCGTAATGCCCGCGCCGAGTTCACCTGCAAGGCCGAGGCCTGCAACAAATCGTGCCCAGGCATACTGATCGATGTTTGTTACATAGCCGGTCAAAAAATTAGCCACCGAATACAAAAGAATTGAGCCGAATAACACACTTAGTCTGCCGCGCTTGTCGCCCATGATGCCCCAGATGAGGCCGCCAATGAGTAATCCAACCATTTGCCAGTTTATGATTTTGGTACTGGCTGCAACCATGCCTGCATCGGGTACATTCAGGTCACGTAAACTGGGTTCTCGGACGATAGTAAACAGTAGCAGGTCATAGATGTCTACGAAATATCCAAGCGCCGCCACAATCACCGGTACTGAAAAGATTCCGTACTGCTTTTGCATCATTATTCTGAGGAGTTAAGGGGTTCTGCCGGGTCTTTTTTCTTGCCAAAAAATAATTTATATAAAACTGGAGCAGTAGTCACAAACACAATTCCAAGCACAATCACTTCCAGGTGGTCCTTCAGATCGTAGTTATACCTCGTTTCGAAAAACTTTTGAAGATAATGGCCGGAAGCAAGCATTGATGCGGTCCATGCGAACGAGCCTACAATATTAAAGAATGCGAATCTTTTGCGGTCCATGTAAACGATTCCTGCAACGATAGGAGCGAAAGTGCGCACTACGGGCAGGAAACGCGCAAATACGATGGCGCCGCCACCATGTTTGTCGTAGAATTCTTTTGCCTGGTGCAGGTAGCGTTGTTTGAAGAGGAAGCGATCGCGCCACGTATACATTGCCGGCCCGATCCGTCGCCCGAACCAGAAACCGACGGCATTACCCATAATACCTGCGACTGCTGTGAGCACAATGATCAGCATCAGGTTGGCAAAGTCGTTCCCTGTATCATAAAAAGATGCAGCCAGTGCGCTGCTATAAATTCCGGAAACAAATAACAGTGAATCTCCCGGCAGGAAGAATCCTGCAAATAAGCCGGTTTCAGCGAAAATGATGAACAGTACAAGCCATAGCCCTCCATTATCAATATAAAACTGAGGCTGTAATAATTGTGTCCAATTGAATGCTTCTAATAAAAACATGATCGTCTTACTTTTTGAAATTAGTTTTCGAGGGCATTTTCCCATTTGCTCACCACGGCAGTAGCTACGGAGTTCCCAACAACGTTCGTAGCGCTTCTGCCCATATCGAGTAGCGGATCAATTCCCAGTAACAGGGCCAGGCCTGCTTCAGGGATGTCAAAAGTAGCTAATGTTCCGGCGATCACTACAAGAGATGCCCGTGGTACGCCGGCAATTCCTTTACTGGTAAGCATCAGCACAAGCAACATGCTCAGCTGGGTACCAAAATCGAGATGTATGCCATATGATTGAGCGATGAACAACGACGCAAAAGTCATGTACATCATGCTTCCATCCAGGTTAAATGAATACCCAAGCGGCAATACAAAACTTACGATCTTATCGCGGCAGCCGAACCGTTCGAGTTCCAGCATGGTTTTCGGGAAGGCTGCTTCACTGCTCGACGTACTGAACGCCAGGAGCACGGGTTCCTTAATCCGTCTTACCAGTTCGAAAATTCTGCGTTTCAGGAATACAGATCCTGCCCCTATAAGAATCAACCAGAGAATAAGCAAACCGAAATAGAATTCCGATATGAATATTGAATAAGTTTTCAGAATACCCGGTCCCTGTTTGGCTACGATAGCTGCCATCGCGCCAAAAACAGCCAGAGGCGCGAAATTCATTACGTATCCGGTCACCTTTAATATTACGTGCGCGATGGCGTCGAACGCTTTGATGATCTGTTTTCCCGGTTCGCCGATAGCTGCAGTCCCCACTCCAAAAAAAAGTGAAAACACCACAATCTGAAGTATCTCATTTTTGGCCATTGCTTCCACCACGCTTGTTGGAAACACATGGTACAGGAAGTCCCGCAACGTGAGGCCGGCTTTCGGAAGGTCAATTCCTTCATCTGCTCCCGGAAGCGGAAGGTTCATTTCAATTCCCGGCTTGAACAGGTTGACGAGCACCATCCCAAGCATGAGACTGGTAAGTGAAGCTGCCAGGAACCATAACAATGTTTTTCCACCAATGCGGCCAACAGCTGTAAGGTCGCCCAGTTTTGCCACACCCACAACAAGGGTGAAGAAAACCAGGGGTGCAACGATCATCTTCACAAGTCGGAGAAAAATATCCGGAAGAAGTGAAAAGGGAGCCGTAATGTCCGGTAGAGAATCCTGCGAAAAGTTCTTATTTAATACAAAACCAACGATAATTCCTGCCACCAACGCAATCAATATATAGGTCGTCAGCCTATTGCCTTTTTTCATCTATAGGTTAATACGGTAATGATAATTCTGCAATATAATATATATCTTCCCGCCTTATTTTTTTATTTGCTTCCTTCCCAAACGCATTATTATATTATCTCTTATGAGTCTATTTGCGAAAAAGCCAATTAACTCTTTAATGGCTGAAGCGGCCGACACGGAAAAAGGATTGAAGAAGACACTTGGCGCAGGCTCGCTCGTTGCACTTGGTATCGGGGCGATTATTGGTGCGGGATTATTTTCAATCACCGGGGTAGCTGCTGCAAACAACGCAGGTCCTGCAATCACCATTTCGTTCATCGTCGCGGCCCTCGGTTGCGCTTTCGCCGGCTTGTGTTATGCAGAATTCGCTTCCATGATACCCGTTGCCGGCAGTGCTTATACATATTCCTATGCTACGATGGGTGAATTTATTGCCTGGATTATCGGATGGGATCTCGTGTTGGAATATGCAGTTGGTGCTGCAACCGTTTCAATCAGCTGGAGCCGGTACCTTGTCCGCTTTCTTGAGGGTTTTGATGTCCACCTCTCGCCGGCGCTAACCGCGGGTCCATGGGATGGAGGGATTGTCAACCTGCCCGCTGTTTTTATTGTTGTATTGATGAGCTTTCTGCTTATCCGGGGTACACAGGAAAGTGCGAAAGTGAATGCGGTAATCGTGTTGCTGAAGGTTTCGGTTGTATTAATATTCATCTTCCTCGGCTGGAAATACATCAACACCGAAAACTATGTTCCCTACATTCCTGAAAATACCGGAACATTCGGCGAATTTGGTTTTAGTGGAATTATCCGCGCTGCTGCTATCGTGTTCTTTGCATATATAGGATTTGATGCCGTCTCCACGGCGGCCCAGGAAGCAAAGAACCCCAAACGGGATATGCCCATAGGCATTCTCGGGTCACTCGCAATCTGTACGTTACTATATATATTATTTGCTCACGTGATGACAGGTGTTACCAGTTTCACCACTTTCCAGGGCAAAGATGGCATCGCACCTGTGGCTGTTGCAATTGATCACATGGGAACTACAGACGCATCAGGCGCTCTTCATCCCGATTATCCCTGGCTCAACAGGGCCATCGTGGTAGCAATTCTTGCGGGTTATGCCTCAGTAATCCTGGTGATGTTGCTCGGGCAATCGCGCGTGTTTTTCTCAATGAGTAAAGACGGTTTACTTCCGCCGGTGTTTCATCGTGTACACCAACGATTCCGCACACCTGCACGCTCGAACTTCCTCTTTATGATCTTCGTGAGTTTGTTTGCGGCCTTCGTGCCGGCTCGCGTAGTAGGAGAGATGACCAGTATCGGAACTTTGTTCGCATTTATACTTGTTTGTATCGGCGTTTGGGTTCTCCGGGTAAAACAACCGCAAATTCCGCGCGCTTTCCGCACGCCGCTGGTTCCATTAGTCCCAATTCTCGGAATAGTTACATGCCTGTTTATGATGGTATTTCTTCCGCTCGACACCTGGATCCGGCTTATCGTGTGGATGATCATCGGGTTCGACGTGTACCTGTTTTACGGCATGAACCACAGCGGCTTATCGGATCATAGTGCCAATACACACAGCCGTTCAACGAGGATAGTGGCTGCCTCCGGATTGGTGCTTGTATCGTTGCTGATCATTGTTGCACTTCTCCATCATTCGATGGATAGCAGCGATACCGGCCTGTTTTATTTCTCACTGATTTTTTCATTTTTGCATATTCTTGTTTATTTGCAGCGACTTTTAAAAGCCAAGTCGGTTTCTTGATATGGGTCGAATATTCGAGGTAAGAAAGGCCACCATGTTTGCCAGGTGGGACAGGATGGCGAAGCAGTTTACTCGCATCGGAAAGGAAATTGCCATTGCTGTTAAGGCTGGCGGGCCTGATCCAAATACAAACCCCGCGCTCAGGCGTTGTATGCAGAACGCGAAGAGCGTAAATATGCCTAAAGACAGGGTGGAAGCCGCCATCAAGCGTGCCCTGGGTAAAGAGATGACCAACTTCGAAGAGGTGCTCTACGAAGGGTATGCACCACACGGGGTGGCCATACTCGTAGAAACGGCTACAGACAATACTACCCGGACAGTTGCTAATATCCGTTCCTATTTTAATAAGGCGAATGGCTCTCTCGGGAATAGTGGAAGTGTGAGCTTCCAGTTTCGCAAAATGGGTGTATTCAAATTGAAGCCGGAAGGAATTAACAGCGAAGACCTCGAGCTGGAGCTCATCGACTTCGGTTTAGAAGAAATGGGAGAAGGAACCGGGGAAAACGAAGAAAACGTTTTGGTTTTACGTACCAACTTCGGCGATTTCGGCAATATGCAAAAAGCATTGGAAGAACGCGGTATTCAACCAATCAGCGCAGAAGTTGAGTGGATTCCTTCAACAACTGTTGCGCTTCCGGAAGATCAGGCGCAGGATGTGCTGAAACTGGTAGATAGAATTGAACAGGACGAAGACGTTCAGAAGGTGTTTCATAACCTGAGCTAATATCTACTCGCGCATCATTTCCAAAACAGTATTCACTACATCTTCAACATTGGGTTTGCTGAAGTAGTCGCCATCGCTGCCATAACTCGGCCGGTGCGCTTTGGCCGTTAAGGTACGCGGCGCGGTATCGAGCCAGCGATAACCTCCCTGTTTTTCCATCACGATGTTGAACATATAACCTGCGGCGCCGCCGGGTACATCTTCATCTACAAACAAAATGCGGTTGGTTTTCTTTAATGATGCCAGAATAGATTCATTAACGTCGAATGGCAACAGTGTTTGTACATCTACTACTTCCACCGATACTTTCTGCGATTGAAGTACCTGGGCGGCCTCTTCTACGATGCGAAGTGTTGAACCATAAGAAACGATGGTGATATCCTCGCCTTCGCGAACGATTTCCGGTTCACCGAGTGCAACGGTGTAGGTAAGCATATTCGAAGGAAGTTTCTCTTTCAACCGGTAACCATTAAGCGATTCAACCATAATAGCCGGATCGTTTCCTTTCAACAATGTGTTATAAAGTCCGATTGCCTGAACCATATTTCGCGGAACGCATATGTGAAAACCACGAAGAGAATGAAGCATGGCTGCCATTGGCGATCCGCTATGCCATATGCCCTCGAGGCGATGACCACGCGTACGAACGATTAAGGGACAGCTTTGTTTGCCGATGGTGCGCCAGTGCATACAGGCAGCATCGTCGGTAAGCGTCTGCAGGCAATAAAAAATATAATCGAGGTACTGTATTTCTGCAATGGGTTTTAATCCACGCATTGCCAATCCGATACCTTGTCCCACGATGGTTAATTCGCGAATACCTGTGTCGAATATGCGATGGTCTCCGTGTTTTTTCTGCAAGCCTGCGAATCCCTGGTTAACATCACCGATGAGGCCAACGTCTTCACCAAATGCGACGATTCGTGGATTGCTGGCAAATAATTCATCGAAATACCGGTTGAGGATTTCATATCCATTTAATACCGGCGAGCCCTCATTGAATTCGGCCTGCGTTGTTTTCACAAGGCGTGCGCTCTTCGGTGACTCATCGTACAGGAATTTTGAATACAAATCGTGCATTTGCTGGTGCAGTTCATTGTAAAAATCTTTCACCTCCTGCATTTGCGGTGAATCGCCGTTACTCAGAATCACGGTGTTAAGAGCCTTGAGAATATCTCGTCGGTAAGGTTCGCGGTTTGTTGACAAAGCCCTCTTCGCGCTGCTGATTTCTCCGTTTGTATCCAATCCATAACCTATAAGCGTATCGAACAGGTTGGTTGTTCTTGTAACGAGCGACTGGATGCTGCTGATGTATTTATTCCAGGCAGCCTGGCGGCTTTTACGGATGTGTTCCTTTGCGTTTGCTTCGATGTGGTTGAGTTCTTCCTCACTGGCCAGGGCGTTCGCTATGATCCATTCGCGGAATTTACGGTTACCATCCCAAACACGTTCCCACTCCAGACGCTCCGGTGTTTTATAACGTTCATGGCTACCCGAAGTGGAATGACCCTGTGGTTGTGTTACTTCTTCCACATGAAACAGGGCAGGAGTGTGGGTTTCACGCATCAGGGTTATAGCCTGCTCGAATACTTCACACATTCCGGCATAATCCCAGGCTTTCACCCGATAGATGTGAATTCCATTTGAGCCATCCTTTTTTTGAAGGCCGCGCATGGCTTCTGAGATGGAACCTTTGGTTGTTTGCACTTCCTTCGGAACTGAAATGCCGTAGCCATCGTCCCAGACAAACATGGCTAATGGCACCTGCATTACCCCGGCG
>JAFAGE010000230.1 GCA_023423015.1 Bacteroidota bacterium | reverse complement strand
TTTGAAAGGGATGATTATTTTTTAAGGAACATTGTTATTTCGACAAAGTCTTCTCCTTCTACCTGTTTGCTGTAAAGCTGCAGTTCGCTCGAAGTAAGTTTCTTAATATCGTAGTCGATTTCAGGATTCTGTTCACCGTTCTCTTTAATGATAAGTTTATTGTCAACCAGTTTCCATGTGCCAACTCCAACCTGGCTGTCTCCTGAGCCGGAAACTGTTCCGTCGCCATTTATCTGGATATAGTCAGTGCCGTCGCCCGCGAGGGTGTCTTTTTCATTTACGCCAAGAAAATGGAAGTTGAGATAAGCTGCGTCGAGGGTCCATTTACCCACCAGCTTTTCCTGGGTGCTGGCTTCCTTGTCTTTCTTACAACTGGTGAAAATGGTGGCTGTGCCAATTAAAAGCACAGTGAAAAGTGTCAAAAAAGATTTTTGCATAGTGTTTGGATTGTTTTGGCAGTAAATATAGTTGGCAGAGTGGGATTTTGCAATATGCGTCGATGTTTAAACATTCAATGGTGAAAGGTGAAAGGTGAGCGGTGAGAGGTATCAGGATCTGCTCACTTTTCACCGTTCACTTCTCACCCCCAAGTTCCATTGCAGGCAGCATAATATTAAATGTCGCCCCCTCGCCTGGATTGGACACAGCCCAGATATATCCACCATGATTTTCGACCACTTTGCGAACGATGGACAAACCGATGCCTGTTCCTGAATATTGGTTTTTACTGTGCAGGCGCTGTAGCATGTCGAAAATTTTGTAGGCGTGTTCCTGCGGGAAGCCAATGCCGTTGTCTTTTATTTCGATGAAGTGGTAATCTCTTTCACCATTTTCCGGAAGATTTGGAACATCTGCGTTTTTGCCATTTATTTCACGGGAAGAAATATTGATCACAGGTGGCTCTTCTGCTTTGCTGTACTTCAAACTATTGCTTAGTAGGTTTTGAAACAACTGCTGCAGCTGTCGTTGGTTTCCTTTAATCACCGGTAGTTTATTCTGGATGCGCACACTCGCATGCTTTTCTTCTAAAGCCACCTCGAGATCCGATAACACAATGTTTAATTGTTCGTGCAGGTTTACTGTTTCATGTTTAGAATTGTCGAGATTGACATGCGAAAACGCAAGTATGTCGTCGATCAATTGAACCATGCGCTGCGACGAATTCTGGATCCTGTCGAAGTACACTGCTTCACGTTCGTTTAGCTGGCTGCCGATACTTAAACGCAGACGTTCCGTGAACGTAAGAATTTTTCTAAGTGGTTCTTTCATGTCGTGCGATGCCACGTGGGCAAAATCCTGGAGGTAGGCGTTGGATCTTTGCAGTGCCTGCACTGTATGCTCCAGCTCAAGTTGTGATTCTTTTATTTGGGTAACGTCTGTGAAGATTTGAATAAGGTGATCATAATCGAGGCGCGATACAGTGAGTTCGAGCCAACGTTTTGTGGCGTTGACATAATATTGGGTAATGAAAGGCTCACCGGTTTCAAGAGTTCGGATGCACATCTGGTAATATGGTGAGGTCATTACTTCCGGCTCTATTTCGGTTGCACGTTTGGTGAGATATTCCTCTTTTGATAAGCCTATATATTTTACGGCCGCATCGTTGGCCATGATGGTGAGCGCATCTGTCACTTTGCCTGTTTCGTCACGAAAGACCTTGCTTACAGAAATACCGTTCGATGAGTTTTTGAGGATGTTATTGAGCAGTGAGGTCTGACTTTCGAGTTCCGCCGTTTTCTCTTCCAGTTGTCGTTTCTGAACTTCAAGCTCATGGATTACTTCTTTTTCTCTTGTAACATTCTGGATAATGGTGACTACCCCGCGGCGCAAGGGTGCGCGTAGTATGCGCAGGTGCTTCTTTACCACGTTATTGAATAGCGATGATTCGTGCTTCTGCTTTGTGATATAAACTCTGATCACTTCATCGAGGATGACCTTACGGAAACGTTCTTCTAAACTCGTCGTCGTCATCACCGAGAAGTTTACAGCCTGTTCCCTGGTAAGACCCAGGTAGTTCACGGCTTCATCGTTTACATAGGTGAACCGGAAATCTACGATGTCCCCCGACTGCGGGTCTTTTTGTGGTGTCATCCAAATGATCGCCTGTGGATGCGCATCGTAAAGCTCTGCAATCAACCGCCTGTCTTTTTCTATTTCCATAGTGTGGTTAAAACAGGCGAAAAAATAAGCTATTTTGACGAATGAGCGAGCGCTTCGCCCATAGTGTTTCTAAAGATCGAACGAAGCGAGGTTGCCATATTCAAAGTTGCCATCTTCCCAGTACTGCGCTGCGATCACCTGCCTGTTGTCGGCTGAAAAGCTGGGCTGAACAAAGCCTCCGGAACCATTGCTCACCTGCCTGAGATTTTTACCTCCGGCATCAGCTACAAACACATGGCCTACGCCGGCCGGGCCGGTCCGGTTTGATGCAAATACAATTAAATTACCGTCGTGCGACCATGCGGGCCATCCATCAAAAGCAGCGCTGTTTGAAATGTTGATGTCGTTTGTTCCATCGAAGTTCATTACATACACTTCAGAGTTCCTGTTTCTCACGTTTACACTCAGATCCCAGTTAAAGGCAGGTGCATTGACAACTTTTCGGTAAAGTATTTTCTTGCCATCGGGAGAAATGGATGGAAATGTGCTGATGGTTTTGAATGAAGATAATTGACGGATGTTTTTCCCCGCAGTGTCCATGATAAATATTTCGATCCACTGCTCCGGCCAAGGAGCTTTCAGGTCAGGCGTTGACCGTGCAGAATTGAAAATTATGTATTTGCCGTCGGGTGCAAACTTCGGGTGACTGTCATCGCCAATCTGGTTAGTTAGTCGTTGCTGATTGCTGCCGTCAGCATTCATAATGTATACTTCACTGTCATTCTCTTTACCATTTCGTTCGGAAGCAAACACAATCTTTCTGCCATCCGGGGACCATGCGGGTGAATTGTCGGGAGCGGGGTCTTTAGTCAGTTGCATTAAGCCCGTGCCGTCGGAGTTCATTACATAGATATCGTAGTTGCCAGTACGGTTCGATTGAAATACGATTTTTGAGCCATCGGGTGATTGCATTGGATAACCATCGCTGATATTGGTGATGCGTTTTGGTAGTTTTTGTTGAGCGAAGGAGGAGAATGAAATCAGTAGCGATGTAAAAAAAATGTACTTCATAATCAATCATTAAGTTACTTACTGAAAGTAGCAAATTGGAGTTGGACGCTTCTTGCCGCTCATCCATTTTTGAGGATGTCGCTTTTTACCGGAATATGTCGTTTGTTAATTTTTGGATTGCTACATATAAACCTGTAGTGAATGTTACTATGAAAATTGTAGCTATAGGGATGAGATAGAAAGGTGCTGACTACCGCATTAAGTTCTACATACCTTTACCACAACAATTTTGTGGCAACATCGGCAAAATATATCCTGTATGCAGACGATGATCCTGATGATCAGGATCTGATGCATGAAGCTATGGCGGAATGTGGTTCCGGCATAGGGGTAATTGCTGTACACAATGGAATAGAAGCGCTGGATTTTCTTGCAAAACTCCAGCCGGGTGAATATTATCCCTCAATAATTATTCTTGATATCAATATGCCGGTTGTTGGAGGATATCAGACTTTAAAACTCCTGAAGTTAAATCCGAAATACGCGCACATACCAGTATCCATTTTTTCTACTTCGAGCGACGTATCTGAAATAATAAAAGCAAAACGCTTCGGCGCACACGAGTACATTATAAAACCCATGTATTACCAGGAGTTCCTGGATGTGTGCGGACGCCTGATTGATTATTGCAGCAGCACTGCGGTGCAGGAAGTGGGTTGAGAGGCAATGCCTCACATTATTTCCTGCTAAGCGTATGTCGACAAAAAACTCACCGGATCGTTGCGGAACTGGTACGATTCAACTGCGCGCATTATTTCGTGGAGTTGCAATTTCTCTTCACGACTGAGGTTCGACATTCCCTTATCCTGCAAAGAAGCCAGGATGGTTAACGCTTGCTGGTACTCAGCAGAATCGTGGATGTACATAATTGTGTATTGAGTGTGTTTTTGGGTAATCCAAAAGGGGTGCCATACCGAACGCATAGTGCGGTCACAACAATACCAAATATATGTTTATGCTTTACAAAAGCGTGAATTATTTCTTAACAGGTATTTTCAGTTTCCAGCCTGGATGAATAAGGTCGGGGTTTTTGATCAGCGATTTATTGGCTTCGTAGATTTGCTTCCACGGCACACCATATTTTGCCCCAATCTTACTCAGGCTATCTCCTGCTTTAACTGTGTACTCTTCCGTGTCGGCGCCGCCTTCGGCTATTTCGAGATTCAGCCGGACATCACCCGCGCGATAATCCGGATCAATTGTATTGTAAACATCCCACAGTTCGTTCTTATCAGTTTCCGACGAAACGGTTCCATCAATATACAGCACACCATCCTGTTCAACTACCTTTGGTTCTCCGCTTGATTTTTGTTTTACTGCGGTTATGAGCTTTTCGTATTTTGATTGTAGCGACATGGCAATGAGTTATTTGATTTGCAATTTGTTTTCAATTTTTTTCGGCTTGGTGGCAGTAACGTCCTGCATCAATTCCTGCAGTTGGGAACGTTTAATGTTACCAGTGAGAGTAACAACGCCCTCAGATACTTCAGCTTTGACTGTGTTGTAATTTTTGATCGCGTCGTTTACAGCTGTTTTAAGTGAATCGTCGCTGCTGATGACAACCGGAGGCGGGGGAGGAGGGTTTACGGTTATTTCGTTCACTACATTTTTGATTCCATCCACTTCGCGGGCCGCAGTTTCCGCTACATTTTTGCACGATTCATCGGGACAGGTTCCGGTAAGTGTTGCAACACCATCTTTAACGGTGGCGCGCACATTTGGATTGGCTGCAGTTAATTTGGCGTTGAGGTCGTCGGCAATTTTTGAATCCGAGCGGCCGCAGGCGGCGAAAACCGCCAATGATAGCAGTAGGAGAAGTATTCGCATAAAAAAGAGTTTGCAAGAAAATGCAACAAAATTGTGCCACTGGGAACGTGAAACGTGAAACGTTAGACGTGAGACGTGAAAGGTCTTCTTTCTTTGCCCACGACCTCCGCCCTCAAACCTCACTTCGCACCATTTCCGTGATCGTTCCATCCGCATGACCGATCATGGCCATGTCGGCCATGTTAATAAACATTCCGTTTTCTACGACGCCGGGAAGGTTGTTGAGTTTGGAATGAAGAGTAGCCGGATACAAAATTTCGTCGTATTCACAATCGAGAATATAGTGTCCGTGATCGGTGATGAAAGGTTTATCGTTTTTCATCCGAAGTAAAACTTTTTTACATCCGGTTCTTTCTATTTTTTTCTTCACCTGTTGCCAGCCATATGGAACAACCTCTACAGGTAAAGGAAACGAGCCAAGATTTTTGTGCAGTTTCTCATCGTGGGCAATCACGACAAATTGTTGTGCGGTATCGGCAACCATTTTCTCCTGCAGAAGTGCACCGCCTCCCCCTTTAACCAGGTTCAGTTGTTCGCTTACCTCGTCGGCCCCATCGATGGCTAGTTGAATTTCATCTGCTTCATCAAGTGTAATGAGCGGAATATTTAACTCTGTAGCAAGAGCGACGGTCCGTTGAGAAGTAGGCACCCCTTTGCAGACGAGTCCGTCCCTGATCCTGTATGCGAGTGCTCGGAGAAAATGGCTTGCTGTTGAACCGCTTCCAATGCCGATGGTCATGCCTGGCTGAACCAATTTCGCCGCTTCGCGGCCAAGCAACTGTTTAATTTGATCTGGGGACATGAGGGCGAAGATAGGCAGAAGGTGGAAGGCGGAGGGCGAGGGCGAGGGCGGAGGGTAGAGGTGAGCGGTGAGCGGTGAAAGG
>JAFAGE010000223.1 GCA_023423015.1 Bacteroidota bacterium | reverse complement strand
CGTTGAAAATGATAGGGGCTCAGGTGAACGTGTGCAGCAACTTCTTCAAGCGAAGGTTGTCGGTTCTGATTTTCCGATATAAATTTTATTGCGGCAGCAATGCGGTGATAATCGTGGTTCATGGCTGACATGGTAATCCAAAGTTGAGAGATTGCCAGAGAACAGCCAACCCGAATCTTGCGCTTTATTTACCCAGCCCCATACCAGCTCTGAACCAGCGGTAACCGAAGGGTTCCAGTATGATGGTGTGGCGTTTGCGTTTGTCAACTTCACTTTCTATGTTGTTTATCAGGTCGACTAAACGATTAGTGCCTGCTTCTTTTTCGGTGAGCACAAGTTCGCAGGGATAGGAGCCTAAGTTGTGAATGATCACCAGCGAATTTTCTTTTCGCCAATATTTCATTACCAGGATGTGATCGTACCGGGTTGGAATAATTTTCCATTCACCCATGCCAATCTCCATACACTCTTTTCGCATTCTGATCATGGATGTGATCCAATTCAACAAGGATCCCGGATCGCGGCGTTGGGCTTCAACGTTTACGTGTTTGTAAGAAAAGAAGCCTTCGCTGATAACCGGGTGTACAAGTTTGTCGGCTTTTGAAAATCCGGAATTTTCTTCGCCCGACCATTGCATCGGCGTTCTTACTGCATCACGCTCTTTGAGTTTCAGATCATCACCCATCCCGATTTCATCGCCATAACGCATTACAGGTGTGCCGGGTAGAGAAAACATCAGACTGTAAGCCAGCTCTGTTTCCTGGCGACTTCCAAGCATTGGGGAAAGCCTGCGGCGAATACCACGATCGTAAAGGTGCATGTTTTTGCCAGGCCCAAATTTCTCTAACACTTTTTGTCTCTCTTTATCTGTTAATCTTCCCAGGTCGAGCTCGTCATGGTTCCTGAGAAAATGAGCCCATTGACTACCCGGAAATGCTACCCTTGTCTGCTCGAGTGCTTTTATCAACGGTTTTACATCAGCACTTGCCAATGCATAGAAAAGGTATTGATTCACAAAGAAGTTGAACATGACATGAATACCATCACCGTTGTCGCCGAAGTAGTTGATGCTTTCCTTTGGCAATACATTCGCTTCACCCAGGAGGATTGCGTCACCCTTGCGCCATTGAAGAAAACGTCGCATTTCTTTCAGATACTCGAAATGCATTGGTGGCTTTTTTACGTTTGGTGCCGCACTTTCAAGGATAAATGGAACTGCGTCGACCCTGAATCCATCAACGCCCAATTGGATCCAATAACCGATGATGCGCGATATTTCTTCACGCACTGCGGGATTATCGGTATTGAGGTCGGGTTGAAATTTGTAGAACCTGTGAAAATAATATTCGCGTGATTGTGGATCGCGGGTCCAGGTAGCTTCCTGCGTACCCGGGAACACCATACCCTCGTTCCAGTTTGATGGTCGCTTAGCCGACCATACATACCAGTCCCGAAGCCTGGAATCCTTGCTGCTTCTTGATTCAATGAACCATGGATGCTGGTCGGATGTGTGGTTGACAACCAGGTCAATAATAACTTTGATACCCAGCGTTTTTGCTTTGTGCATGAATGCTACAAATTCTCCGCTGGTGCCATGCCTTGGATCTACGCCATAAAAATCTTTGATGTCGTATCCATTGTCCTGGTTAGGCGTCGGATGAAACGGTGCCAACCAGATTACTTCCACACCTAAGGCATGCAGGTAGTCGAGGCGGCTGCTCAAACCTTCAAAATCCCCGACTCCATCATTGTTGCCATCCATGAATGTTTCGAGGTCGAGGCTGTAAATAATCGTGTTCTTGTACCACAGGTCTTCAATCATAAAAACAAAATGTGCAGGACTAACACAAATCCGGTGCCATGCGGAGCATGGCGAATGAAAGCTGAAGCATGGCCCCGTTTTTTCTGTCGCTTTGCACATGAAACATTTCTGGTGGCAAACAGGTGTAATTTACCAGGTATATCCGCGCTCGTTCCAGGATACAAATGGTGATGGCGTAGGAGATCTGAAAGGCGTGATAAGCAGGCTCGACTACCTGCAGTGGCTGGGAATAACAGCAGTGTGGTTATCACCTATATACCCATCGCCGATGAAGGATTTTGGATATGATATTTCCGATTATGAAGGCATCCATCCCATATTCGGTAACATTGAAGATTTTGATGAATTGTTGGCGGAGGTGCACAAACGTGGTATGAAACTAATCCTCGATTTTGTGCCGAACCATACCTCTGACCAGCATCCATGGTTCATCGAATCGCGCAGCTCAAAAACAAATGCAAAACGCGATTGGTACATCTGGTGCGATGCCGCAGCTGATGGAGGTTTCCCAAATAACTGGCTTAGTGTTTTCGGGGGACCTGCCTGGGAGTGGGATGAAGCCACGAAACAATTTTATTATCACGCTTTTTTGAAAGAGCAACCCGATTTAAACTGGCGAAATCCGGCTGTGGAAAAGGCGATGTTCGACACTTTACGATTCTGGCTCGAGAAAGGTGTAGATGGTTTCAGGGTAGACGTGATGTGGCACATGATCAAAGACAAAAATTTCAGAGATAATCCAGTTAATCACGAATATGAGTCGCACCAGGCAACATATGAGCAACTCCTGCCGGTGTATTCAACCGACCAGCCTGAGGTGCATGAGGTTGTAGCCAGAATGAGATCGTTGCTCGACGAATACAACGAGCGGATGATGATTGGAGAAATTTACCTGCCTATTCATAAGTTAGTCTCTTACTACGGGGAAGACGGGCGAGGCGCACATTTACCTTTTAATTTTTCATTAATCAGCTTACCCTGGAATGCTCTCGAAATAGCTGCGGCGATCGACGAATACGAGGGTGCACTTCCTGAAAATGGATGGCCGAACTGGGTGATTGGCAACCACGACCAACCGCGGATCACCAGCAGAGTTGGCCCATCCCAGGCTCGCATTGCGGCGATGTTATTACTCACACTAAGGGGAACCCCAACAATTTATTATGGCGATGAAATCGGCATGCGCGACACGCCTATTCCTTTTTCGGAAGTACAGGATCCGCAGGGCTTAAATATGCCCGATAAAAATCTGAGCCGCGATCCTGCCCGGACGCCTATGCAATGGGATGGGGAGCAAAATGCCGGCTTTTCAGATGCAAAACCCTGGCTGCGGCTGGATAGATACTATGAAAGAAATAACGTTGAGATTCAAAAAAATGATCCGTATTCCATGCTAACGTTTTACCGAAGGTTAATTCACCTCCGGCAATCGGAAAAATCATTATGCGAGGGTGCATATTCACCCGTATACGCTGACGTGCAGGCTATTGCCTTCCGGAGAAAAGCGGAGGGAAGCGACTCATTTCTCATAATTCTTAACCTCACGCACCGCCCGTTTTATTATAAGCACCCGGTAAAAGGAACGATCGTTCTGGCGACTGGCCCCGAACTGGAGAATACAAAAGTGGACGGCACAATAAATCTTAGTGGGGATGAGGGGATAGTGGTACGTGAAGGGTGAAAGGTGAGCGGTGAAAGGTGAGCGGTGAAAGG
>JAFAGE010000222.1 GCA_023423015.1 Bacteroidota bacterium | reverse complement strand
CCTTTCACCGCTCACCTTTCACCTTTCACCGCTCACCTATACAGCTTTATCCTTTCCGTTCTGTGAAATGTTACCCGTGCAGTTTGCGGAGGGGTAATTGTTGCTTCAAACACAACTTCAGAAGTGCTTGCATTTATCTCTACGATTTTTCCGTGTCGTGGACCATCATCATTAACCGCACCCGGGGAGAAAATAAAATTTCCTGATTGCTCGTTGAAGTCTGCATCCGAAACAAAGCTTGCATAGGTTTCGAGGCCGCGTTCTTTCCCGTAATGCCATTCCTGTTGTATCGTCATCGCGGTTTCATCGATCCTGTATTTTACAATTCGACTATAGAGCGAATCTGTTTTGTAATTACGCGTGTCTCCGTTATCGAAAAGAAGTAATCCTCCATCTTTCATTTTCTTCGGCGCATGCTGGTACCAGTTCCATTCAAAGTCCGGGTGGTTTTCCGCTCCATCAAGCACGGCGGGAATAGTTATGGGATCGCCCTTTGCATCTAAAGGTTGCAGGAGTTTTGTTTTCAGGTCAACACCATTCCCCGCAATGCCCCATCCCCGGTGAGGCGCTACGATCCATTTTACGTTATTGCCCGCATCTACTTTTGCAACTCCCTGTACCCGGCCGGATATAATGAGGCAATCGTCAGTGGAATCGTATTCCAACGCGTTCATGTGAAGCCAGTTTTCCGAGTTGGTTGTCCATGCAGTACGGTTAGTTTGCAACGATTGCCTGAAATCCCACACCTTCACCACCTCGCCGGTTGTGCGGCTGATTTCTATTACATGGTCTTCTATGGTACCTGTTCCTGTTTTATTTACGGTTATAAGAAAATTGCCGTTTGGTTTTTCAAGCACCTGGTGATGAAATGTGTATTCAGTGTTCGAGAGCGACCAGGTATTCAAAATATTTCCGAACATGTCGATCTCATATATAGCATTTGTCCGCAGATCGCCGAAGTACAGGTTACCATTTGCGAGCAGCTCCGCACCGTCTTGTATGTTAAGTTTATTGAGAACGGCACTGCTGGTAAAATCGACGTACCATCTTATTTCTCCGAAGTCGTCGAAGATAAATGGGTTATGTGGAAGCCCCGACTGCGGCGGCGCACCCAGGTAACTTACCAGAGTCATGTTGCTCTGATCGGTTGCCGGAGGTACATCTATTGTAATCTGCGGCATATCGGGTATTAATGGATCGGTAGGTATGATGATATTGGTGGTGCCAAGGTTTTTACCCGTTTCGTCAAACAACATGAGCTCAACATCATTGCTATGTGCGGCATATAAGCCAAGGACCGGGATCGAGTGGCTGGTTGATATTTGATCGAATTCTTTGATGACGTCTGAATTTGATCCGTGCTTCCCGGTTACTTTGATGCTGACCTTTGTGTTGATGGATGTTTCCAGGGCGATTATTGCCGATAAGGGTGCGAATCCTGACGGATTAACGGAGACAGAGCTGGATTTTATGTAGACCGACGCGTCTCCATCAGGTGTTTCGTTTTTATCTTTTTTACAAGCTGCGATGAGTACCGATGCTACCAATACGCAAACCAGTGAGTTTTTCATAACAGCAATGTAACTATTTTGCTTTTTGGAAGGTTTACTTTGGTCTGTGTTTAGTAGGCTGCTTTACGAAAGACAGCTTAAAAAAACGAAGCGGCATATTTTACTTTTCACTTCTTCAGTGAAGCCATATCAATAACAAAGCGATACTTCACGTCTCCTTTCAATAATCGGTCGTATGCTTCGTTGATTTGCTGAATGTTTATCATTTCAATGTCCGATACAATGTTATGCTTGCCGCAGAAGTCGAGCATTTCCTGGGTTTCGGGAATTCCACCTATCAATGAACCTGCGAAACTTCGGCGCATAGGAATGAGGCTAAACGGAGCTACAGGAAGCGGATGCTCGGGTGCGCCGACTAAAGCGAGGGAGCCATCAACACGCAATAGTTTTAAGTATATGTTGATGTCGTGCTGTGCAGAAACTGCATCCAACACGAAGTGAAGTTTACCATGATAGCGGGCCATCTGATCTTTGTCTTTGGATAACACCACATCGTCGGCGCCCAGGCGGCGTGCATCATCAATCTTTGAAGGTGAAGTTGTAAATACAATCACTTCAGCGCCCATCGCTTTTGCGAGCTTTACACCCATATGCCCGAGACCACCTATTCCAACAATGCCAACTTTCTTTCCATGCGACACCTTCCAATGTTTCAGTGGAGAATAGGTGGTGATTCCTGCGCATAGGAGTGGAGCGGTCGCAGCGAGATCCAGGTTCTCCGGCACACGCAAAACGAAATCTTCATGAACAACTATGCTATCAGCGTATCCTCCATAAGTTGCGGTTCCAAGATATGGATCAATTGAATTGTAGGTTTGCACATGCCCTCCTTCGCAATATTGCTCCAGGCCTTCACTGCAATACTGACACTCACGGCAGCTATCCACAAGGCAACCCACAGCGCCAACATCGCCCACTTTGAATTTCTTAACACGGTTGCCTACACTTACTATCCGGCCAACAATTTCATGGCCGGGTACGCACGGATAAATCGTTCCGTGCCATTCGTTTCTTGCGGTGTGAAGATCAGAGTGGCAAACACCACAATAAAGGATTTCTATTTCTACGTCATGGGGTGTAGGTTTCCTTCTTTGGATGTTTAGTGCTTTTAAGTCGGTATCCGCCGATACTGTTCCAAAAGCTTTGACTTTTTTAGTAGCTATCTGAGCTGCTCCTTCTGCTGTTGTTCTTACTTCGTCCATACAAAATTTATTACTGTTAGTCAAAGGTACCGCTAACTGTGAAGATTACTTAAAGCGACTTTGGCCTCATTCGCTCATTTCTTTCTATTTTCACGCGAAACGGCAGGTTCTCTTATGGCCAATCATTCACTGGCAGATAAACGTATAGTTATCATCGGGGGCACTACGGGTATGGGCCTGTCTACGGCCCTGGCCTGCATCAACGAGGGCGCCAGGGTTGTGGCTACAGGCAGAAATGCAACAAACGTGGAAGAAGCGAATAAACAGTTCGGTAAAAATGGTATCGCACTTGCTTCCGATGCAGTGGAAGAAGGTTCGGCAGCTGCCGCCATTCAGCGCTGCCACGATGAATTCGGTGGCTTTGATGGCCTTTATCATGTTGCGGGTGGTAGCGGACGAAAATTTGGCGATGGCCCGCTGCACGAACTTAGCCTCGAAGGCTGGAGGAAAACAATGGATATGAATATCACTTCGCTGATGTTGTCGAACAGCGCAGCGGTGAGGTATTTTCTTGATCATAAAAAGCCCGGTGTGATCCTCAACATGAGCTCGGTGCTCGGCTTTTCTCCTTCGCCCAAATACTTTTCTACACACGCATACGCCGCGGCCAAGTCGGCCGTGATCGGATTCTCCAAATCCATTGCAGCCTACTATGCGCCCAACAATATTCGCATCAACGTGGTGGCTCCGGCGCTGGTGGAAACACCCATGAGCGTGCGCGCTGCAAGCGACGAAACCATTTCGAAATTCGTGGCCGGTAAACAACCGCTCGATGGAGGCAGAATCGGCGTTCCGGCCGATATTGATGGCCTTGCCGTATTTTTATTGTCCGACGCAGCTAAATTCATCACCGGTCAGGTAGTTGCAGCAGATGGCGGATGGACAGTTACAGAAGGACAATATTAAATCAACTTAATGCAGAAGGCATTTATTGGAGTAGACCTCGGAGGAACACGCATAAAAACCGTAGCACTGGATGCAGAGCGACAAACGCTGCACAAAATGTATACACCCACCAACGATGGTAATGGCTACGACTGGAAGAACACGGTAAAATCATCGATCGACGAAATATCGCGCCACCTGGGTATCACGAACTTTGTTGCAGGCATTTCAGCCCCAGGCATTCCCGATGCAGATAATACCTGCATCGCTTACATGCCCGGACGTTTGAATGGCCTGGAAGGCTTTTGCTGGTCTACCTACCTGGGGCATAAAACCTGGGTGATCAACGACGCGATCGCAGCGCTGATGGCTGAAGCAACGCTTGGCTCCGCACGCGACAAACAAAACGTGGTGATGCTTACACTCGGCACAGGCGTGGGTGGTGCCATCCTCATCAACGGCAGACCATACCAGGGAAGTTTTCAGAAAGCAGGACATATCGGCCATATTTCGATGGATTGCGACCAGGATACGGACATCACCGGCATTCCGGGCAGCCTTGAAGACGCCATTGGCAATTGTACGGTGAAGAAAAGATCGCATGGCAGGTTCAACGATACACACGAACTGCTCGCCGCTTATCGTACAGGCGATCACTTTGCACAGTGGGTGTGGTTATCGTCTGTTCGAAAACTTGCAATAGGCATTGCATCTATCACTAATACTTTGTCGCCTGAATGTATTGTATTGGGTGGCGGAATTATGGAAGCGGGTAAAGATCTCACTGAACCTCTTGAAAGTTTTCTTTCGATGTATGAATGGCGGCCGGGAGGTAATAAAGTAGAAATAGTGAAAGCAGAATTCAACGACATGGCCGGTGCCATCGGCGCAGCATGTTTTGCCTCCACGCAGTATTAAATCAAAACAAGAATTACACATGAGCCTGGTAAAGGAGTATATAAATAAATGCAGGGAGATTGCGGATAGAGTAGAAGCGCAGCAGAGCGAAATACAGCAGGCAGCCAGGTGGTTTGCCGAAAGTATTCTCGCTGGTCGCGTGGTGCACGTGTTTGGTTCGGGCCATAGCCGGATCATGACCGAAGAAATGTGGCCGCGATATGGTTCGTATCCCGGCTTTAATCCGATTGTGGAATTGTCGCTCACTTATCACAACAACGTAGTGGGAGCAAACGGACAACGGCAGGCGATGTTCCTGGAAAATGTAAGCGGATTAGCAGAACGCATCGTGCGGAATTTTGGGGTGAGTGAGAAGGATACCGCATTGGTGATATCATCGAGCGGATGCAACATCGTGCCCATTGAAATGGCAGAAACATTTCAGCAAAAGAAAATAAAAGTGGTTGCTCTGGTAACGAAGGAGCATCTTGAAAAATCGACAAGTAAAAGGAAAGATGGTAAAAAACTGTCCGACTTTGCCGATTTGATTTTGGATACAGGCGCGCCGATTGGTGATTCGATGATTTATGTTCCCGGGCTCGAAACACCCGTGTCGCCGGGATCTACGGTGGGTGGTGTGATGATCATCAACAGCATCAAGGCCGAGCTGGCGAAACTACTTACAGAAGGAGGCAAACCACCGAAAGTGTTAACAGCATCGGTGATTGCCGGCGAAACAAAAGCAAAAGAATTATTTGAAAGTGCGTACGACGAACACGCGCATCGTTTGGCAGAATTATATCGCCTTGCGGGAAACTAAAAGCACATATGAAACGTAAACCAATTACAACAACGGTAATAGGAAGTTATCCATTTCCGGGCTGGCTCGAATTTGCATCCAAAAACCTTTCGCAGTTTGGTGCAGCCGATAAAGAAGAAATGATTGAAGACGCTGTGATCGCAGCCATTCACGACCAGGTGAATGCAGGTCTCGATGTGATTACCGATGGTGAACAGACAAGAATAGATTTCAACCTTTCTTTCTACGGATTTATAAAAGGCATTGTACCGAACGAAACAGAAACGCGGAAGTTTGGTCCGCCTGCACACGACCAGCGTGGCAAGCACGACATTGCTGAAAAATTGACTGCACCTGAAGGTTTGGGATGCGTGAAAGAGTTCGAGCGTTTGAAAAGACTTGCGCCACCAGGAGTGATACTCAAATCGAGCATACCCGGGCCTTACACATTAAGCGGAAGATTATTGCCGGGGAAATTATATAAAGACAGGTTTGACGTAACAGAAGCGATCATGCCGCTCGTGAGTAAAGAGCTGGAGCAATTGGTAGCTGCTGGTTGTACAGAGATCACGGTTGACGAACCTTCGATGAGTTGTTATGCTTACAAAGAAGACACGAAAAGGTTTGTAGATATATTCAACAGAACGGTGAAGAACGTGGTGGGTAAGTGCAGGTTGAGTACACACATGTGTTTTGGTAATTTCAAGGGAAGGCCTGTAGGGTATAGAAGCATTAAGCCCATGCTGCCCGATTTCCTTGACCTTACAGTAGATGAAATACACATTGAACTGGCCAATCGTGAATTCGCTGAAGTGGAATTGCTCGCACCCTTTGCTGAGAAGATGGATGTGGCTGCAGGTATCATTGATGTAAAAAATTATTACATAGAGTCGCCCGACGACGTGGTGGAACGCATTAATAAATGTTTGAAATATGTGCCTGCTGAAAAGCTATCTGTGGCGCCGGATTGTGGTTTAAGTCAGACTGCGCGTTGGGCATCGCGTCAAAAGCTGGCGAACATGGTGAAGGGTGCACATATGGTTCGGAAAAAACTGGGAGTATGAGTCTGATAAAGCCGCTGATAAGAGATGAGGAATTGATTAATGAGGTGCAGCAACACAAAAACGACACCCAAAGGTTTCATTTGTGGTGGCTTGGACAGAGCGGCTTTTTATTGGCGTGGAATGGAAAACTGGTATTGTTTGATCCTTATCTGTCGGATTCTTTGACTGAAAAATATAAGAACACGGATAAGCCTCATGTCCGTATGAGCGAGCTGGTGGTGAAACCGGAATTGCTGAAAGAACTGAATATTGTAACATCGAGCCACAATCACACCGATCACCTGGATGGTGAAACGCTTATACCAATATTAAAGAATAATCCTTCTGTAACATTTATAATTCCCGAAGCAAACCGCGCGTTTGTGGCTGCGCGCGTAGGATGTGATAATAGTTTTCCTGTGGGACTTGATGCTGGTGCAACGTTCAGGGAAGGAGAGTTTACTTTTTTCGGTGTGCCTGCCGCGCACAATGAAATAGAGAAAGACGAAGACGGCCGGCATAAATTTATGGGCTATGTAGTACGTTTTGGTACGTGGACCATTTACCACAGCGGCGACACGTTGTGGTATGAAGGCATGGAAGATTTGCTGAAGCCTTTTAATTTAGATGTTGCGTTGTTGCCCATTAACGGCAACGATCCTGCACGCAGGGTAGCTGGAAACCTGGATGCCGCCGAAGCTGCATTACTGGGCCGGAAGATAGGAGCGAAGAGGGTGATACCCTGCCATTATGATATGTTCACCTTCAACACCGCCGATCCTAAGTCTTTCGTAACTGAAGCAAAAAAGCTTAACCAGCCTTATACGGTGTTGCAACCCGGAGGGCGTTTTGAGTATGCGGGATAGATAACCAACGATACTTTTCTTCTTTAACATCAATACAACGGAACCGGGAGTTCATGCTGCCTGCGTCCATCTTTGGCGCTGCTTTCGAAGAGGATCAGATGTAATACGCTGTTGGGATCACGCTTTGCTACGGTTACATCAAATGAAAAGTTTCCCCATTCAGGTGCTCCATGATCAGCAGTTGTAAAACCTTTCTTGAGTTGGTTGTGCCCGTCTTCAACTACCCAGCTCAAGGTTGCCTCAAAAACCTGCGCCTTACCGGATATGTTGAAAGTTGAATCGTCCACCTTCTTGACAAATACATTACGGAAACGTTCATTCGAAAATACATCCAACGTGTCGCGATAATTCTCGTCGTCGTAGACAGCTGTGGAGTCATCGGGTGTATACTGTTGCTCGCGGCTTTGATTTGTGCAGCTCCAGCATAGGGATAATATCAGAAAACTGAATATCAGGCGGTATTTCATAAAGAAGACGGTTTTGATAAACTATGTTTGAACATCTAAGGTAAGCCACTGATTTTAAATACAATGTTGCAATAATATTAGAACAAGCTGGTTCGAATTTCGGAAATTAGGATACACCTTCACCAATAAACCAGTTTATGAAACCTCTACTTCCTCTCGTCGTTTTCGTTACACTATTTGTCGCATGCAATGTCGATAATACCAGCAGCAAAGATATTGCGGCCGAGCCTAAAGAAGAAAAAGTTAACTACCAGGCTGTAATTACTGAAACGAACAGGGCTTTCACCGATGCTGCATTGAAAGGCGATTCTGCAGCCTTCGTTACTTCGCTTTATCACCCTGATGCAAACATATTCGCACCCAATGCTCCTCAGGCCGATGCAAAAACCGCCGCCTCTATGTTTGGCCAATTCCCGAAGATGGGTATTACCGGATTCACTTTAAACACAAAAGAAGTTTTTGAAGGAGATGAAACCGTTACTGAAGTTGGTGCTTATGAAATGAGTAACGGAAACAACACCATCGAC
>JAFAGE010000202.1 GCA_023423015.1 Bacteroidota bacterium | reverse complement strand
CCTTTCACCTCTCACCTCCCCGATAAACGTCTCCACCTTCTGCATATCCTTTATTCCCGGCGATGTTTCAAATTTACTGTTGATGTCGATGGCAAACAGTGCTTTGGCCACCGGTTCTTTTTCGAATTGTTTGAGCGCCTCTGTGTCTTCAGGTTGTATTCCGCCACTTAAAAAAAATGGTTTGCCGATCGTACTTCCCCTCAGCACATTCCAATCAAATTTCTTCCCCGTGCCGCCATACCCGGCCCCCATCGTGTCGAACATAAACATGTCGCAAACATCCATAAAGGGACTAATCATCCACTGTATCGAGTCATTGTCACTTAACCTGAATGCCTTCACTACCGACACATAGTCGGCTATCTTCTCGCAGAATTTTGGAGTTTCATCTCCATGTAACTGTACCATATGCAACCTGCATTCATCAACCATCAGCAACACTTCATCTATAGATGCATTAACAAATACCCCCACTTTGTTGATCGTGTTCACTTTCCTTATCTGTGTTGAAGTAAGGTGCCTGAACACATAGCGGGGCGACTTCGGGTAAAAAATAAAACCTGCGAATGTTGCGCCGATTTCCGGTAGTTTTTCCACCTGGTCCATCTGCGTCATTCCACAAACTTTGATTCTCATAAGTTTTACCGTCCTCCATACGCCGATGGAGTAGTTTTTAAGTGTTTAACAAATGAGGCAAAGGCAACCGAAGGATTTTCCTGCCTCATAAAGTTTTCACCGATCAGGAAACCTTTGTAACCAAAGGACCGTAAACGGTGGATGGTATCTGTATCAGAGATGCCACTTTCCGAAATCTTTATTTTGGCATCGGGAATTTTCCCGCTCAGCATTATGGATCGGTTTATATCTACATCAAACTTCTTCAGATCACGGTTGTTTACTCCCACAACATCACAATCGTCGCAGATATGTCCGAGCTCTTCTTCATTGTGGATCTCGAGCAGCACTTCCAGCTGAAGACTTTTAGCAAAAGCAGCAAGACGTTCCACTTCGGCGGTCGTAAGACATGCTGCTATCAATAATATTACATCAGCGCCAATAGCGCGGGCTTCCACAATCTGGTATTCATCGATTATAAAGTCTTTCCGCAATATCGGTACGTTGTTAACCCTGGCTTTTGTAAGGTCGTCCTGCGTTCCGCCAAAAAAATGGTTGTCGGTGAGTACCGACAAAGCCGCAGCTCCGTTCAATGCATAAGAAGAAGTGACGTCCAATACATCTGCATTCGCATTGATCATTCCCTTTGATGGAGACTTTCTTTTAAATTCTGCAATAATACCAGTGCTGCCGTCGCGGGTAAGTGCTTCAGACAGCGAAGTTACTTTTCGGATAAAATGGCGGCTTTGTTCCAGCTGTTTTACCGGAACCTGTTGTTTGCTTTGATCTACTTCCTTTTTCTTGTATGCAACTATCGTTTCGAGAATATTCATTATTGCAGTGCTATTAACTTTTCCAAACATTTATATGCGTTGCCACTTTCGAGGCTTTCTACCGCAGCCGCCCACGCATCGTCGTAGGTTTTATAAGTGCCGGTGCAATTCAGCGCCATTGCTGCATTGGCCAGAACAACAGCATTCTGCGCCCAGCTGCCCTGACCTTTCAATATCGACAAAAATAACTTTGCTGCCTCATCTGCTGTATCGCCACCACGAATATCTTCGGCGCTCACCATACGTTTTCCCAACTGTTCCGGGGTAAGTATCTTTTCTCCATTTGCTGTAATCACTTTGGTATCGTTTGTCAGCGAAATTTCGTCGTACCCGTCAAGCCCATGGATAATAGTGAACGAGGCGTTGGTTTGCTGGAGCAGGTAATTATAAATTCTGGCCATTTCGAGGTTGTACACGCCCACCAGCTGGAATGCGGGTGATGCGGGGTTCACCATGGGACCGAGCATATTGAAGAATGTTCGGACTCCAAGGTTTTTACGAATGGCACCCACCGCTTTCAATGCAGGATGAAATACCGGTGCGTGGAGGAAACAAATATTGGCGGTTTCCACTTCTTTCTTCAATGAATCATTCTCAGTTTTGAAACGATAACCCATTTTCTCCATCACATTCGACGCGCCGCTGATTGATGTGGCGCCGTAGTTTCCATGCTTTGCCACTTTCTGGCCGGTGCCTGCAACAATAAAACAAGCAAGGGTAGAAACGTTGAAGGTGTTTTTTCCATCACCACCCGTTCCCACAATATCCATCACCCTGGCGCCATCCAGGTCCACGCGTACACAAAGTTCAAGAAGAGCGTCGCGAAATCCTTCCAGCTCAGCAATAGTGATGCTCCGCATAAGGAATACCGTTATAAACGATGTTATTTCTGCATCGTTATACTGCCCCGCCGAAATATTCATCAATATTTCTTTTGCCTGGCTGCGCGAAAGAGTTTTGTGTTCGAACAGGTATAAAAGAATCTTCTTCATGTTATTTCAACCAGTTTTTGAGGATGGCCTCGCCCTGGGGTGTGAGTACACTTTCCGGATGAAACTGTACACCCTGAACGTCGAATTGTTTATGTTGCATGGCCATTATGTAGCCATTGTCGTCTTCTGCTGTCACCTGCAACGATTCAGGCAGGTCTTCCTTCGCTACTATCCAGCTATGATATCTTCCGATTTCGATCTCTGATGGCAAACCTTCAAACAGATCAGCGTTCTTTTCCGTAATGTGGCATTTTGTTGAAACGCCATGGTACACTTTGCTGAGGTTCACCAACCGTCCGCCGAATGCTTCGCCGATTGCCTGGTGACCCAGGCAGACTCCCAGGATGGATTTTGAAGAAGCGTATTCGCGTATCAGGGGCAACAGCAAACCAGCTTCAGAAGGAACACCGGGGCCCGGTGAAAGGATGATCTTATCGTAGTCCTTTACCTTTTCCAGCGGAATCTGGTCGTTCCTGAATACGTCCACTTTCACGGGGGAAATTTTTCCTACGAGGTGTACGAGGTTATAGGTAAATGAATCATAATTATCAAAAACCAGTAGACGCATTGTTCTTTTATTGATCGTGTTCACACTATTTCTGCTGCCAGTTCTATTGCAGCCTTTAATGCATTTAATTTATTATTTACTTCCTGCAGCTCACTCTCCGGTTTCGATGCTGCAACAACGCCGGCACCTGCCTGGTATATGAGATGATTATTTCTGCTGAGGAAGGTGCGTATCATGATGGCGTGATTGCAGCTGCCGTCGAACCCGATGAAGCCGATTCCTCCACCGTAATAACTTCTCGGCGAAACTTCATATTCATCTATCAGGCTCATTGCCTTGAATTTCGGAGCGCCACTCAAAGTGCCCGCGGGAAAAGTCCGGGCAAGCAAGTCGAAAGGATTGCTACCTTTTCTCACTTTGCCTGTCACTTCACTCACCAGGTGGATAACATGCGAGTAGTATTGAATCTGCCTGTATTGGCTCACGCGCACGTCATCGCACAACCGGCTCAGGTCGTTTCGTGCAAGGTCAACAAGCATAACATGCTCTGCATTCTCCTTTGCATCGTTCATCAATTCTTCTGCCTTTTGTTGGTCAAGCAAATCATCGCCGGTGCGCCGGAATGTTCCTGCAATCGGGTGCACCACGGCATTCCCGTTTTTGATGATCAGCTGCGCTTCGGGCGATGAACCCATGAGGCGGTATTCACCGTAGTCGAAATAAAACAGGTAAGGAGAAGGATTTATGGAACGTAATGCACGGTACACATTAAATTCGTCGCCGGTAAACTGCTGGCTGAAGCGCCTGCTCAGCACAATCTGGAATACATCTCCCCGCAGGCAGCTCTGAATACCCTTCTTTACCATCCCGATGTAGTCAGCGTCGCCGATGTTCGACGTTTCGCCATTACGGGTTTGAAAGGGGAATACCGGTACATCCTTACTCCGGATAAGCGATTCAACAACCGCCACATCACTGGTGATACCGGGTAGAATGTTTTCGCATATGAATAGTTCGTCTTTGAAGTGATTTATTGCAAGCACATACTGGTAGAGCCGGTAACGCGCCAGCGGAATAGGCGCTTCTTCGCTTTTATTCTTGTTAAGGCTGATGGTGTCGAAAAACTGAACAGCGTCATACGTGGTGTACCCGTAAAGCCCCTGGGCGAAGCGCGCTTCTTTGAATGAAGAAGGCTGCAGTTCGAACTGCTGCATATAATTCCACAGCGTACCGGGCACAGAAGCAGGATCGGTAATGGCAGAACGTTCCGGTTTTTGCCCCGGATATTTCACTTCTATGCTGTTGAGCGAAGTGATTTCGACGCCACCCACAGCATTTATGCAAATGAACGACCAGCTGTTTTCCGAGGAATGATGGTCCGTACTTTCCAGCAGCACTGTATCGCGGAACCTGTCGCGAACCCGGAGATAGATGCCCACCGGCGTGTGTACGTCGGCCAGCATTTTTTTGCAATTTGTTTGTAGTTGAATCTTCTTCATCGTTAAAATAAAAAACCCCGGCATACCGGGGCTTCAAAATATTATTACACTTATAGTAATAGCATTACCTGCCCCTGTAGGAGAAAGTATGCCACCACCACTGTTGAGTTGATCTTAACATTTTCATTGCTGTGCAAATATCCGGGGTTTTGTTTATCATTCCAAATTATTGCTGCAAAATTATGAGCCCTTTGCCCTCCGCCTTCCTTTCACTTCTCACCGCTCACCTTTCACCTTCCTACAACATCCCCTTCGTACTTGGCAGATAGTTGCTCATCGGGTCGCGGGCTACTGCCATGCGGATAGCCCGGGCAAACGCCTTGAAGATGGCTTCAATTTTATGATGTTCGTTGTCGCCTTTGCATTCAATATTGAGATTGCAACGTGCTGCATCGCTGAACGATTTGAAAAAATGAAAGAACATTTCTGTAGGCATGTCGCCCACGAATTCGCGCTTAAACTCTGCGTTCCACACCAGCCAGCTTCGTCCTCCAAAATCGACCAACACTTTAGCTTCTGCATCGTCCATTGGTAAAGCAAACCCGTAGCGGGCCAAGCCCCGTTTATCAGCCAAAGCTTTTGCGAAAGCTTCGCCAAGAGCGATGCCGGTATCTTCGATGGTGTGATGCTCGTCGATATGGGTGTCTCCATTCGCCCTGATCGTTAAATCAATCCGGCCGTGCCGGGCAATCTGGTCGAGCATGTGATCGAAAAATCCGAGGCCTGTGATGATGTTCGATTTACCGCTGCCATCAATATTGAGTTCAATCTTGATCTGCGTTTCATTCGTGTTGCGTTCATGTACCACTTCACGCAAACCTGATTTCAGAAACTGGAAAACGTCTTTCCACTTCGAAGTTTCGAGTGCAATATGTGCATCCATTTCATGTATTTCCGCGGATACTTCCATAGCACCGAGGTTGGGATCGTTGTTCAGCCAGATGGCTTTACATCCAAGATTTTTTGCAAGCTGCACATCGGTGATGCGGTCGCCAATTACAAATGAATTCGGAATGTCGTAGTCTTCGTTGTTCAGATAATTCAACACCATACCGATGCCTGGTTTCCTGGTGTGTAAGTTATCTGCAGGAAAGCTTCTGTCAATTAACACAGAGGAAAAATGAATACCCTCGCCTTCAAGTGTTCTCATGATGAGCTGGTGCACCGGTAAAAAGTTTTCCACCGGACACGACTCTGTACCCAACCCGTCCTGGTTGGTGATCATCACCAGCTCGTAATCGAGCTCCCGGGCAATTTTTCCCATGTACTCGAACATGTTCGGATAAAAGGTGAGCTTATCGAACGAATCGATCTGGTAAGTGGGAGGAGCCTCATTGATCAGGGTTCCGTCGCGGTCGATAAATAACACACGCTTCATTTATTTCTCTGCTTTTTTACCTCCTGCGGCGTTATTGCACTTGATTTGTTTCCAAAACTGTTTCTTACATAGGTGAGCACGTCGGCAACCTGTTCGTCGCTGAGATGCGCGAATGGAGGCATCACATTATCGTAGGCTTCACCGTCAACTTCTATTTCTTCATCCATTCCCTTCAGAACGATGTCGATTAAAACAGCTTTATCTCCTGTCACCCATTTTGTCTGTTTAAGAGGAGGATTCATGCCGGGCACCCCCGAGCCGTTTGACTGATGGCAGGCGAGGCAGGTACTTTCATAAACCTTTTTGCCCCTTTCGATAGATGCTTTCAGTTCATCCTGAACTGGTGTATTACGCATGGCATCTGACAAAAAAATCAAAACCAGCGGAAAAGCCACAGCGAGCATTGCCGGGTACTTCATAAATCTTATTTTTTATAAACAACTTTCCAGATCGTTCCCTTTACTGAATCAGAAATGTACAGTGATCCATCAGGACCCTCAGCTAATCCGCATGGACGAGCTACTGCATCACCTGGTGATTCCAATTCTTCAGATCCTGCAAATCCATCGGCAAACACTTCGTATTCTCCCGAAGCGCGACCATCTTTGAAAGGAACAAATACTACCTTATATCCTTTCTGTTTCAATGGTGCACGATTCCAGGAACCATGGAATGCAATAAATGCTCCCTCTTTGTAGCGTTCAGGGAACTGGTTGCCCGTATAGAACAACACTGCATTCGGAGCCCAGTGACCGGGGAATGCTACAACCGGAGTATCTACGTTGGCACATCTGCCCTGTGTTTTTTTATCGCCACCATATTCGGGTGCAAGAATTTTCTTTTTCTGATAGGGATCGAAATAGCAATATGGCCATCCGAAGTCGGAGCCTTTCTTTACACGAAACATTTCTTCTGCCGGCATTTCTGCTCCCTCCTCGGCATTGTATTGTTCGGGAAACATCTGGAACAGTCCGTCGCGTCCGTGTTGAACAGCATAAAGATCATTCACAGTGTTGTTCCAGAACACACCAACACAGTTGCGCAGGCCTGTTGCGTAGCGAACGCCCTGGCCGTATGACTGGTTCAATTTATCGGCCTTGAATTGCCATATCCCTCCCGCATCTTTCAGAATGGGGCAGGGATCCTGGCCTTTTGAACCATTTTCGCGATCCTTGATCTGGCAGGAGTTGGATGGCGCACCAATATTTACGTAAATATTACCGTCATTGTCTAGCGCTATTGTTTTGGCGGCATGCTGGCGTTTATTAACCAGGCCGGTGATAATCTTTTCAGGTTTCTGGTTGGCGGAGATTTCTTTCTTGTCGTTGAATTTGAAACGGTACACATCCTCATCCGTTGTCGCATACAGGTAACCGTTTTTAATGGCGATACCTGAACCCGGGAAATCGCCGAAGCTGTTTACCACTTCAGCTTTGCCATCTTTCTCGCGAAGAACGACAATACCCTTGCCGTCTTTCAAACGTTCCATTTTCACATAAATATCACCGTTATCATTAACCGCAATATGACGGTTCTTGCCCAGAGATTCTACAATCGGCGTAGCTGTAAATCCATCCGGGAGTTTCAGAGCAACTGCCGCCGGCGACGATTTACTGTTTTTGGTGGTATCGTTTGCGCTCGAAGTATCAGCCATCAGCATAGTGGCTATCGTGAGTAGTAGTGATACAGCAACAGATTTCATAAAAAAGTTTTAGTCGGGACTGCTAATTTACTCATTTATCATGCCTGAAATGTTCACGCCTTAAAATTGCCCAGGGCTTTAACCAAAGCTTCATTTTCTGCAGGTGAGCCGACAGTGATCCGGAGACAACCTTCGCAAAGCTCTACCCGGCTCCTGTCGCGCACGACAATGCCCTGATCGAGCAGGTACCGATAAATATTTAATGGCTCCGTAACCTTCACCAACAGGAAGTTGGCATCCGATGGATAAACCTTACGGACAACCGGCAGCGCCGGGAGTTCTGCCTCGAGCCATTGGCGGCCCGCCACGATCTCCCTGATCATGGCATTTACCTCTTCCACATTGTCAAGCGCCTGCAACACGAGTTCCTGTGTAGCCTGGTTGATATTGTAAGGCGGCTTGATGCGGTTGAAAATTTTAATGATCTCCTGCGAAGCGAACGCCATTCCTAACCTCAACGCTGCCAATCCCCAGGCCTTCGATAAGGTTTGCATCACAACAAGGTTTGGATATTCCGGAAGCTCCTGGATAAATGATTTGCTGCGCGAAAAGTTTATATATGCTTCGTCGATCACCACCAATCCCCAGTAATTATTCAGCAATGTTTCCACATCGCCGCGGTCAAGAGAATTGCCTGTAGGATTGTTTGGCGAACAAAGGAAAATCAGCTTCGTATTATCGTCGATGTTATTGGCTATCGCCTCGAGATTAAGTTGAAACTCCGGCGTGAGAGGAACCTTCTTAATCAGCACATCGTTGATGTTTGCACTCACTTCATACATGCCATAAGTAGGCGGACAAATAATAATATTATCTACCCCCGGTTCACAAAAAGCACGTATCAGCAGGTCAATACATTCATCGCTTCCGTTTCCGAGAAATATATGGTCACTTGAAATTCCTTTTATGCCCGACAGTTTCTCCTTCACCTTCATCTGGAGCGGATCAGGATATCGATTCTACCATTTCATTAACGGTGAACCGAGACTGTTTTCGTTGGCATCGAGGAAAATGCTGGCCTTTCCCTTAAACTCATCTCTTGCAGAAGAGTAGGGAACAAGGCGCTTTATGTTGTTGCGAAGTATGGAATCGAGATTGAACATTGGTGAATGGTGAATAGTGATGGAATAATTAGCTTTCCAATCTGATGCTGACGGCACGGGCATGAGCCTGTAGTCCTTCCGCTTCGGCCAAACGTTGAACTGCGGCGCCGATATTTTCAAGTCCTTCCCTGCTTAGCTCCTGGAAAGTTACCTTCTTCACGAAACTGTCGACGCTTACTCCACTGTACGTACGTGCGTAGCCGTTAGTAGGTAAAGTATGATTGGTTCCGCTTGCATAGTCGCCCACGCTTTCAGGTGAATAGTGACCAATGAATACCGAGCCGGCATTCACCACCTTATTGCTGAGTTCAGCCGCACCGGAGCAAGCCAGAATAAGATGTTCAGGCGCATACCTGTTTAATAAATCCATTGCCGTGTTGCGGTCGTTCACCAGCACTATTTTACTATTGGCAAGCGATTGCTCTGCAAAATGTTTTCGCGGAAGGTTGTTGAGTTGCCTATCTATTTGCGCCTTTACTTCTGCCACAAGTTTTTCGCTGGTGGTTACCAGCATTACCTGGCTGTCGCTGCCGTGTTCGGCCTGCGACAGCAGATCGGCAGCAACAAAGGCAGCACTCGCAGTTTCATCGGCAAAAACTGCAACTTCGCTTGGGCCCGCCGGCATGTCAATCGCAATGCCGTATTTCTGCACCATTTGTTTTGCGGTTGTCACGTATTGATTGCCCGGACCCAGGATTTTTTGTACAGCAGGAACGGATTCCGTTCCAAATGCCATCGCCGCAATTGCCTGTACTCCTCCTGCTTTTACAATCTTTTTTACGCCGATATAAGTAGCAGCTGTAATGATTGCCGGATGAATATTTCCATCGGGACCAGGCGGTGAACACAAAACGATTTCTGAACAACCAGCGATAATTGCCGGAATTGCAAGCAGCAGGACGCTTGAAAATAATGGCGCAGTGCCTCCGGGAATGTAAAGACCGACGCGTTCTATCGCAATGCTCTTTCGCCAGCACACAACTCCAGGCATCGTTTCAATTTTCTCGGGTTGTGTGAGTTGCTGCCGGTGGAATGTAGCGATGTTTTCCGCCGCAAGTTTTATGGCATCAAACAATCCGGGACTTACCTGGTTGAGCGCAAAATGCACTTCGCGCTCAGACACGAACATATCCTGTATTTCTGCCTTGTCGAATTGTTTTGTGTATTTCCGCACCGCTTTGTCGCCATTCTTTCGAACATCGTCCAAAACCGGGCGCACCACATCTTCCAGCGATGCATCGTCAAGCACCGGCCTTGCAACAATGTCAGGCCATTCAGAGGCTTGCGGAAAACTGTACAATTTCATGATGGTGAGTTAGTGTAAAGTGAATGAAAACTCAGATAATCATTTTCTCAATAGGCACAACCAGGATTCCCTGAGCACCTGCGTCTTTTAGTTTTTCAATTATTTCCCAGAATTCATTTTCGCTGATCACACTGTGAACACTGCTCCATCCGGGTTCTGCGAGGGGTAACACTGTTGGACTTTTCATCCCTGGCAATAGGCTGATAATTTTCTCCAGGTTATTGTTTGGTGCATTCAACAATACATACTTGTTGTTTTTTGCCTTTTTCACCGAACGAATTCTGAACAATAACTTATCCAGCAAAGCGGCATCCTGCTGTGAAAGGTTTTTATTCTTCACAAGCACTGCTTCAGAACGCAGGATGGTTTCAACTTCCTTCAATCCGTTTGCAAGCAAGGTTGAACCGCTGCTCACCAGATCAACGATTGCATCGGCCAAACCAATCCCGGGTGCAATTTCCACCGAGCCACTGATTTCATGAATCTCCGCTTTCACCTTGTTTTCGGAGAGGTAATTGCCGACGATGTTAGGATAACTGGTTGCGATCTTCTTATCATTCAAATAAGAGACCCCATCGTATTTTTCATTACGGCTAACTGCAACCGATAAACGACATTTTCCAAAACCCAGTTTCTCTACGATCCCGACGGATTTATTTTTCTCGTACAACACGTTTTCACCTACGATACCAACATCGGCCACTTCGTCTTCCACATACTGGGGGATATCGTCATCGCGCAGAAAATACACTTCCATCGGAAAGTTTTCAGCTTCCGTTTTAAGTTTGTTGCCGCCGTTTTTGATGTCGATTCCGCAATCTTTCAGCAGCTTCACCGACTCTTCGTGAAGTCTTCCCGATTTCTGAATCGCGATCCTGAGTTTTGAATCCTGGTTCATAATGATTTCGATAAATGCATAAAATAAAAAGGGCTTACCGCAGTAAGCCCCTTTCCGTATTCTTTGTAATGCACAAACAACACCCGGCTTACCCTGGAAGGCAAGTATGATGATGGTGGATGTGCATGTTGTACTTCATAATCGTGGCCCAAAAATAAATGCAAAAAGCGTTTAACAAAAATAATTGTTGCATTTAACGTAAATTAAATTCGGGGTACAACCCGACGGAGGTAAGTGAAGTCTAAGCTTTATGTTGAAGATTCCTGCAGTTATATTGCTCGTGTTTATTGCCATGCAAGCTTCGGCACAAAAGCTCGATAGTATCTTTTTCAACCTGTATACCGACAGCCTTAAACGGGGCACATACAACTACATCAATGTTGAGGGCAAATACAGCGATGGCACTTACCTGCCGTTGGGCGACAAGGAATTGCAGTTTAGTTCAAGCAATGGCAGTTTTTCGGGAAACAACTTATTTATAGACAGTGCAATAACCGACGAAAAAATCCGGGTGAAAGTGGTTCTTAAAGAAAACCCCGCCGTTACGAAGGAAATAGATATTTACATCAAGAAATACGAACCCAACGAAAAACTGCCTACGAAAGAGGAGATACTACGCGGAAAGCGCAGAAAAAACAGGACTTGAGAAGGGAGGCCGAATTCCTACGCAACTACTTTACCGGAAGTCATTGCTGCCTTCATTTTCCTGGCATCGTCGAGGAACTTCGCAAGACCAATGTCGGTCAAAGGATGTTTGAGCAAACCAAGGATCGGTTCAAGCGGGCAGGTGCACACGTCGGCACCCGCTTCAGCACATTTCACAATATGCAATGAATTGCGGATCGAAGCCGCGAGGATCTCGGTCTGGTAACCCTGTATCTGGTAGATGTTGGCGATCTGGGCGATCAGTTCAACACCATCCCAACTGCTATCGTCAATGCGCCCGATAAAGGGTGAAACATAAGTTGCTCCTGCCTTAGCCGCAAGGATTGCCTGGCCCGCAGAAAACACCAAAGTGCAATTAGTCTTAATTCCGTTATCTGAAAACCATTTAAGCGCCTTGATACCATCCTTAATCATTGGTACTTTCACAACGATATTCGGGTGGATAGCTGCAAGTTTTTTCCCTTCGTCTACGATTTCGTCGAAGGTAGTACCGATCACTTCAGCGCTTACGTCTCCATCAACCAGTTCACAAATTTTCCGGTAATGTTCAATAACGCCTTCCTCGTTCTTGATGCCTTCTTTAGCCATCAGGGAAGGGTTTGTAGTTACTCCGTCAAGAATACCAAGATCATGTGCCTCGGTGATCTGTGCGATGTTTGCTGTATCGATGAAGAATTTCATGGTGGGAGTATTAAAAAAATCGGCAGATTACTTACATCGCACCGCTACAACCGCCTACCCTTGCTATCTTCCGATCCTGGGGGAGTTCAGCAG
>JAFAGE010000178.1 GCA_023423015.1 Bacteroidota bacterium | reverse complement strand
CCTTTCACCTTTCACCTTTCACCTCTCACCGCTCATCTTTCACCTTTCACCTTTCCTATGCCCTATGCCACTCCCATCACCCCAACTTATATCCATTATGGTACTCCTTCATCAGGTACTGCTTATTCAGCTTCTCATTTGTAAACTTCTCAGTTGCTTTGTTCCATTCAACGCGTTCGCCGCTCATGAAGCTGATGTTTCCCATCTGTGCAACGGTTGCTACGTGAGCTCCGGCTTCGATGGGGCAGTTTAATTCCTCCATCTTTCGTGAGCGAACTACCGAAATGAAATTTTCCCAATGTTTGTCGAGTCCGTTGTCCGAAGGTTTAGCGAGGGCTTTGCTTATTTTGTTTTTGCTGTTCTTTTCTTCCAGTACTTCCCAGCCACCGCGGTCTACTACCAGCGTAGCGTTGTTGCCGATGTAGGCGATTCCGTGGTCGCGGCCATACGAGCCATTGTCAATTCCCATGGCGTGGTCCCATACGAGATTGAAGTTATCAAACTCATACAACGCAGTTAAGGTATCGGGAGTTTCCTGCGAAAGATCGGGGTAAGCGAATATTCCGCCGAGAGATACCACTGTTTTGGGTACTGGAGCTTTCATACCCAGTAATCCGTAATCCAACAGGTGAACACCCCAGTCGGTCATCAGTCCGCCTGCATAGTCCCAGAACCAGCGGAAATTGAAATGGAAGCGGCTTGAGTTAAAAGGTCTTGTTTTTGCCGGCCCCAGCCAGGCTTTATAATCAACACCTGCGGGAGGGGCAGAGTCGGCCACTTTGGGTCCGGGTTTCATCCAACCCTGGTAGCACCATACTTTCACGGTACGGATGTTTCCCAGCTGGCCGGAATGCACAAAATCTACCGCGTCGCGGAAGTGCTGCTGGCTGCGTTGCCATTGGCCTGCCTGCACCACTTTATTGTATTTCTTTTGCGCGGCCACCATAGCGCGGCACTCAGCTATAGAATTACCTACCGGCTTTTCTACGTAAACGTCTTTTCCGGCTTTGCAGGCGTCGATCATCATCAGGGCGTGCCAGTGGTCGGGCGTTCCGATGATAACAGCGTCTACATCTTTTTGTTCCAGTAGTTTACGGTAATCGCCGTACGTTTTCGGCTTGGCTGAGTCGGGTTTGAGCTTAGCAAAATCGGCGAGGCGCTTTTCGATAACCTGCTGGTCTACATCGCAGATGGCCACCAGGTTCACGCCAGGTATCTTTAGTGCCGACACCACATTTGCCCAGCCCATTCCATTGATGCCTATTGCCCCGATATTCACCTGGTCGGCTGCGGGAAAACGGCTTTTGAAGATGGCAAATGCCTGATTATCTAATGCAGACAACAGGGTTGCACCACCCAGTATTGTGGTACCCTGTTGAAGAAAACGACGACGGTTACTCATGTCAAAAATTTAGAAAAGGAAAGTAATGAAAAAAATGCTCATCGCGGGTGTACCTAACAAAGGTTATATATAAGCGGCAAGTGTCAACTGATCTTTTAATGTACCTTGCAGTTCCTCAAATCACTGAAAATATTTGTCATGCAACCTAAACACGCGCTCCTGATTTGTATGTCATTGGTGTGCCTAAACCAATCTACACAGGCCCAGATTCTGAAGAAAATAAAAGACAAGGTCAACAAAACTATTAATAACAGCACCTCGGGCTCTGAGAAGGAGGGAGAGGATAGTTCAGCTTCCGGCAGCAGTTCTACGTCGAACAGGTCGGATAATGCATCGCGAAACGACGATGCCAACAGCGTTAAGTGGTGTGATGGTCTTGAGGTAACGGGCACAGGTGCCGGCGGTGGTGGAACTGCAACGAAAGACGGCGTTGAATACAGAAAGATATTCAGCAACGAAAATAAGTTCAGCATTCTGTACGACGAAAGTTCGCTTAAGATGAATAACAGCGCAAATGGTCACAGCATAGTTATCAGCGAAAGGGTAAATGGTAAGAACAATTTTAAACTGGTACAAAACGGAAAAGTAGTAGCCAGCGGTTCTTCTGTGAAACCTGAATGGGTTTCAAGAGGAGGAACCGGTATTGTTAGAAATGAAGACAACGGCAAAAAGAGTGAACTCTCAAAATACATTGTGGGCGACACAATGAAGCAAAACATTGCCAAACAGGATGCAAAGAAAGTAACTGTTCAGAAGGTAGACAACGACCAGCTGGAAATGGCATTGAATATGGCACGGGAAACTGAAGAATACAAAGCCATGAGTGCTGAAGAGAAAAAGGAATTTGAAAAAACGATGCGCGATGGTATAGCCAAAAACAATTCTATGGCTGGCACCACATACGACATTCCTGCACAGCAGGGTGGCACAGTGGCGTTGGTGAACGGCTATTACGTAGTTGTTAAAGGAAAGAAATACGGCAAGTTCCTGATGCCGCCGATTGTGGAAGTATCGCCAGACGAATCAAAAGTATTCATTGTGGGTGTAAATGAGCAGAGCAAACCGATGATGATTAACAATGGAAAAACCACAATGCTCGACGAGAACAAATATTCGGCAATGAATGGCTGGATCCTCAAAAGCAGCGACGGTAATAAGTTTGTTTACATCGAGCAGAAGAAGATGAGCGAAAAGGAACTTGAAGCAATTTCAGACGCAGCAAACGCCGGCAAGCGCACCGATATGTTTTATAATGTGCTGCGTGCCGATGGCAGCAACATATTGGTAAACGACAAAACGTATTCGGGTAACTTCAAGCTCGCAGGCAATGGTGCAGTGGTGTACATCAACGAAGAAACGGGTGAGGTTCTTGCCGACAACAAATCCATAGGCAAATTCCCGGTAGAAAAAGGCGATAGAATCGATCCGGAATCTGTTCTTTTCGGCAGCGACATTACCAAGATCGCGTACTATAATGGTAACGACGGAAGCCTGACCTACCTGGATGGCACAGTGAGAAAACTCGACATCATTTATCCGGGTGTAGTCTCCGACGGTGGTAAAACATATATGAGCTGGTTCAGGAAGTGCGGCAACGACATTTACGTAGCACGCTTTGCTTATTAATAAAATGAAATCTCCGTTCATTTTCATATTGGGATTGCTGCTGGTGAGTTTTACTCCACCAGGTGAAACCGATTTCCGGAAGGTGTTCGGGGAGAAGTATACCTGGGCAGAGAGCTGGCTTGATCAGAACGATGCGGTCATAAAAGAATATGCATCTGCATTTGATATTCCCGAAGAGGAATTAAAGGCTATTGTCTTTCCTGAATTGATTCGTTACAACAGCTTCTTTAATGCTATTGAAATAGAATCGCTGAAGTTTCTTTACGTAAAAGAAGGAACGGATTACGCCGATTTTTCAGTGGGATATTTCCAGATGAAACCATCATTTGCCGAAAGATTGGAGAAAGATGCGATAAACCTTTTGCCGGTAAAATACCTTGCAGAAAACGGATGGAGTATCAATAACGAAGACTCTGAAGAAACGCGTCGCGCCAGGGTGAAACGTTTGTCGAACGTGCGCCAGCAGTTGCTTTATCTCTGCGCATTCTACAAAATCTGCGATAAACGTTTCACTTCTTACCCTTCCAAATCTCCTGGAGACAGGGTTAAATTATTTGCAACCTGCTACAATGCCGGCTATCACCGTAGCCTGGATAGTTTGCTTAGCTTTTATTCGAAGAAGCATTTTGAGGGGCATAATTATTCGGAGGTGGCGGTGTATTATTACGTGAGACGGCAGACGTGAGACGTGAGACGGTGAAAGGTGAGAAGTGAAAGGTGAAAGGTGAAAGGTGAGAGG
>JAFAGE010000093.1 GCA_023423015.1 Bacteroidota bacterium | reverse complement strand
CATCTTTCCTTATACGATCATAGTCGCGTTTAATTTCCTGATCCAGATAATGCAACGCTTTTGTGCTGATCTGATTGATGGTTGATGCGGATTCTCCGGGAATTGCATTCATTTTTATCAACCTGCCGATACCGGTTAAGATGTATTGCGTCATGTAACGGTCTTCCGGAGCATTCGGATACCATACAAATGCGCCGCTCTCAACCTGCAAAGCAGCAAGTTTGCTCAACGACGAATTGAGCTCGCCCGACATACGTATCATGTCGAACAGGAACACAATATTTTGTTTTTGTTTTGTTTCATCCATTGCCTGCATCACCCATGGTGTTTCTTCCAGAACAATAGATTTCAGCTCTTCATTTTTCTGAAGGTTGCTGAAGAACGCGCTTGTGTCTGTTTTCTTCCACGATTCAATAATCTGTTTCAAACGCGGCGCCCGGTTGGCAATCTGCCAGGCAATGGCATTTGCATAGAAGCGATTAAACACCTGCTCTGCATTTTCATCCTTCACTTCCGAAAGATAGGGGAGAGCCTGCACTGCATACCAAATTGGGTTTGCTGTAAATTCAAATGTGAGAGCATGATGACGCAGTGTTTTGCTGCTGTTGCTGCTGAGCAATTTGTCAAAACTGAATGTCTTCTTACCTCCCCTTACTGGCATTGCCAAGGTCTCAGTCACCAGCATCCTGTTCTGCAACACCGGGATTATTCCTTCTTCTCCGTCGCTGAGTGAACCGCTGCCATTGCCGGTGCTGGCAACAATACGCCAGGTTAATGGTTTTTCATATCCAGCTGGTACTTCAATGGAAAATGAAATCGCGGTATTCTGTTTTGCGTTTAAAGTGAAATTTTTCGAGGGGGTATTGTTTGCGAAAAGTTTGTCAACGGTTTTGTTTGTAAGCGGATCGATCAGCTCGAGCCTGGCAGATCCGCTCAGCAGCTTATCCGAAAGGTTCGACAATTTAGCAGATACCTCCAATTTATCTCCCTCCCGTACAAACCGCGGAATATTTGGCTGCACCATCAGGTCTTTCTGTGTAATGAATGTACGTTCGTCGCTGGCGGTATTAAATGATGTAGTATGTGCAAACATCATCCACTTCCAGGTTGTAACAGCTTCGGGAGAGGTAAATGAGAATTCGATATTCCCGTTTTCGTCTGTTTTCAGATCAGGAAAGAAAAATGCCGTTTCATTGAAGTTTTTTCTTAGTTGAACAGTGGGCGCGTTGGTATTGCCGCTTCCTCCTGCTTCCGTTGAATCCGCCTGCTGCCTATTCTCCTCCGTCGAAGGTGCAGGCATTGATTGATCTGCGATCGCCGCATTTTCCAGCTTTTCCTGGCGATTACCATACAACACGCTTTTGCTATCCGTCAACATCGTCCGGTTAACCACGCCAGAAGCCGAACCTTCAGCTGTTCTCAATTGGTCGTACACCTTCTCAAATATTTTCGATGCCGGTCGGGGAATGTGTTTCATTATCGATTGTACCTGCGAAAAATTATTTTCTCCGCTCCAGTTGCGGAAGTCCGGCACGTTTCCGGGGTGTGTGACAGGTGACCACTGATGTGGATAAAACTGGTCGAGCGAGGCATCGTACATTGCCGTCAACAATTCTGCAACGAGCTTCTGACCCTTCGTTCCACTGATTTTTATTTTCCATTTTTCGCCGGAACCGGGTGCCCCCTTATCCCGGTGCGACAAGATGTCGATTTTCATCGCTGTGTCGGCTTCAAGTGAAATGTACCTGGTTTGAGTATAAACCCTGTTATTACTTACGACTGCCGTTTTAATGGAAACGCCAGATTGATTATTCCTGGCGGCTTTAATTTCTTCACTGCCCGGGTTCAGCTGAATTTTCCTGGTGGTGTCATTTCCATTGACGATTTCCGTGATCACGTAAACATCATCAATGTTTGTAACGAGGTCGTAAGTTACCTTTCCTCCCGCGCGGACGGTATCGGGTGATGTATGAATATTCACGCGAACGATCGGCCCCATTGCCGTGCCGTCAGAAAGCAGGGTGTAGGCCTGCGTTGTTATTTCTTTCCCGTATTTGTCTTTGGATACAGCTTCGATAATATACCATCCGTTTTCATGAGGAGCCGAAGGAATCTCCACAAATCCTGTTCGGTTGCTTGTGACCGTTATCTCAGATATCTTTTTTTCTTTTTTCCACTTCGTCATGTCGGCTTCGTCGGAATATTGATCCTGGGGGAACAACCGATAATATTCTTCACGGTCTATGATAAACTGGTCGGGTTGTAGCCAATACCTCTCGCGGAATAATCTTGTTGGAGCCGCCAGTCGCGACACGGTTATTTTTACCGGGGCGGACTCAAATGAATCCGCCATATTGGATGTAGTGAGCCCGATTTTTCTAACGCTGTCGGGATGCTGCATCTCAGGAATAGTTAGTAAAATTTTTAGCGCCTGCCAGGCAACGCTTACACTTATATTGGCTGATCTTACCTCGCCCGTAATGTCGGTTACGTCGGCGTACACACGATAGTGAAATACAGGCTGCTGTTTTTCGGGGATGGATGGATCGGGAATTGCTTCGAAAGAAATCGTTGCATTTCCCTCCGCATCGGTAACGGTTGAACCGTAAGCAATTTCTGCTTCGTGGCCAGGATAGGGCGGCCAGATGCGTGGTGAAAACATCCTTGCATACGACCAGAATGGAATTTCTGCAACACGAACCACACGGTAAGTGACATTCGCGGCATTCAAATTAACGCCTGAATAGGAGTTTGCTTTTAGTTTTACGTTAATCGTATCTCCTAACCGGTAGGTTCCTGCCGGTTGATTGATTTCTACAAAAAAACGTGGGCGCTTGTATTCTTCCACGTTGAAGTGTATCTCTGACGAAGTGCTCTGATCGCTCAGGCGATACGCTCCGGGCAACAAACCTGTTGGTATGGTAAATCTGCCGTTGTATGAACCAAATTCATTTGTTGTTAATGAGAGGCTGTCAATTATTTGTCCGTTGGCGTCGTACAACCGGATATCAGACTTTACAGCAGGCTCAACGGTCGTTGTCTTTTTTGTAGTTTTTACCCTGATTCCTTTGAAAAATACAATTTGTCCGGGACGATACAATGAACGATCTGTAAATTAAAAGGTTTGCGAATAGCGATTTTCGTCGGGGTATTCATATGAATATCCTGCATGGTTGTCGGTAAACAGGCGATCTTTCCCGTGCCGGATATCAACCCGGTAACTGAACACACGATTTTTTTCTATTGGTTTCTTCACTTCGAAGTAGCCGTTGTCGTCGGCGGTGTATTCACCTTCGTTGCGCAAAACGTCCCGCCTTTTAGCATAGTCATAAACATTAGCCCAAACGGTTACTTTAGCACCCGGCAATGGCCTGCCTGTTTTACGGTGAACTGTGAAATAATCTTCTCCGGCGTTAACATAGCTGATATTGGAAACATGGAAGAACACCAGCGACAAGGTTCCTTTGGACCGCGGGAACGATTTGTCGTTGCTGAGCAGCAGCGCATATTCACCCGCAGGTAGTGCGTCTATTTTTGCTTCTGTGCGGTGTACCTGGTGGTCTTTGGTGTCGGGCAACGAATAATTAAAATCACGCACTGGTTGCTGGCTGAGCATCCTGTTCCAGCTGCTATCTTCCCACGAGCTGCGTAAAAAAGACTGACGCGTTTCGTTGTTCATTTTTATTATCTTGAAATAGACCGAGCTCGTGTTTTTATAGGAGAGAAGAATCCGGAACGGCTCACCGGGAAGATTGACCTGTTCGGCTACCGCTGTAATTGAAGGTTCCAGAATAGACTTCAGGAGTTCTGCCGCTTTTGATTTCCCTTCACTCTGTTCTTTGGCCGACATTGCCCGCTCACACCACTTCTTTGCTTCTACCACGTAAAAACGGTTAGCGGAATCGCGAAGGGGATCATAGCGTATGCCCTGCGACCAATACCACATAGCCAGTTCATACATGGCGTCTGCAGAAATTGATTCGCCGGGAAAATTTTTGATGAGTGTCTCCAATGCATTTTTAAAGAGAGAATCTTTACCGGTGTGCACACCATAGATGTGAGCAAATTTGAGCCGATGAATGTCGGCATCGATCAATGCGGCTTTGTCCCGGTCGTTCATGTGAAAACGCAGCAACTCCTGGTAGAGCCTGAGCGCCTGGTAATGTTGAGAGGTAGAATCGCTTGTTTGGAACCGATGCGATACAAAGGATTTAACGTCGGCAAAGGCGGCCACATCATTTATAGAAAAGGCATAGGCGGGCCTGCTGATGTAGCGCTCGTCGTTGCGGAAATAGTCGAGGGCGCGATGAGCGAGCAGATCGTATAAAGTTGGCCGCAGTTTGCGCACATTTCCTTTTAGCAGGATGGCGTTGTACTGATCCAGCTTCGTGTTTTGCAGAAGTGACGAATGATGAATAGAAAGGTTGAAGTGACTGTTGATGCGCTCGTGCAGCTTGGCGATATCCCATGTGGCGATATCGTCACTGTTGTTCGATGGTGTGCGCGTACGGTTGTAAAACTGCCAGCGATTTAATTGCAGGTAATGCCGGTAACTTCCTCCGGCTATGCTGTGCAGGATGGATCTTGCTGGTTCTTTTGCTTCTTTGATCTCTGCTTCAAGCATCTGAATGTTATCGTATTTTCCTTCGTCGGACAGCTGATCGTTGATAGTCATTTTGTACAACAATGCCTTGATTAACTGGGCATCATTATCCTGGCGTTTCGCTGCATTATAAATTTCATTTACAATTTTCAGCGCCGATTGAGGCAGGCCGGCCTGATCAAGCAGGGAATCTGCTTTTTTCCATTCATTGGTAAACTGGTTGGGTTTCATTTGAGCGATGGCGGTTGAGGCAACGAGTATTAAAACTGTTGCAGCGAGAAATTGAAAAAGGGTGCGGACAGGAAGGTTTCTATTCATGGTATCTTGACTTCATTTCTTTTAAAAGGGATGCACCATTGCCGCGAATTACACAATTATCACTGCATCTTCACAAAAAAACAAAAAACCGGACTGCCAGGAGTCCGGTTTAACTATATCGTGTTCACCTGGATTTTATTTTCGTGCAAGGGCTTCGGCCATCATTTTACCGATGTCTGCCGGACTATTTACCACAGTGATGCCGCATTCGCCCATGATCTTCATTTTGGCCGCAGCAGTATCTTCTGCGCCGCCGATTATTGCTCCGGCGTGTCCCATTCTACGTCCGGGAGGCGCAGTTTGGCCAGCTATGAATCCAACCACGGGTTTCTTTTTATTGTCTTTGTACCAGCGGGCGGCTTCTGCTTCCATACCTCCTCCGATTTCGCCAATCACTACTACGCCTTCGGTTTCCGGATCGTTCATGAAGAGTTCCAGTGCTTCGCGTGTTGTGGTACCGATGATAGGATCGCCACCAATACCAACGGCAGTTGATACTCCAAGGCCGGCTTTTGCTACCTGGTCGGCTGCTTCGTAAGTAAGTGTACCAGACTTTGACACCACGCCAATTTTTCCTTTTTTAAAGATGAAACCGGGCATGATTCCCACCTTACATTCATCGGAAGTGATGATGCCCGGGCAATTCGGCCCGATCAGGCGCGACTTCTTGCCCTGCATGTACGATTTCGCCCTTACCATATCCTGAACCGGGATGCCTTCGGTGATACATACAATCAGTTCGATGCCCGATTCGGTCGCTTCCATGATTGCATCGGCAGCGAAAGCGGGTGGTACGAATATGATGGAAACATTTGCTCCTGTTGCTTTCACGGCATCCGACACGGTATTAAACACTGGTCTTTCGAGGTGCGTTGATCCTCCTTTTCCCGGAGTAACGCCTCCAACTACCTGGGTTCCGTATTCAATCATCTGAGTTGCGTGAAACGTTCCCTCTGTTCCTGTAAAGCCTTGTACCAGTACTTTCGAATTTTTATTGACGAGAATGCTCATGAAAACAATTTAAGTGGGGCAAAAATAGGGAAAAACGGGTGTTCACAAGGTTGAAGATCAGGAGCCGCCCAAGGGTTCATCGCCCCTGATGATTTCATCCATGTTTCTTTCGTTGTCAATCTTACCTGCTGCTTCGAGCATGCGCATGTCTTTCGCGTCTTTCAAAAATTCGGAAGCAAAGATAAATTCGTTGAGAAGTTCATTTTTGCTGAAGATGATTTCGCGCCTGGTGCCTTCCCATTCTTTCAGACCTTTATGCATGTAGATGATGTGATCGCCTATTTCCATCACGCTGTTCATATCGTGTGTGTTCACAACGGTGGTAATGTCGTATTCCTGGGTAATTTCCTGTATCAGGCGGTCGATAACGAGAGATGTTTGCGGATCCAGGCCCGAATTCGGTTCATCGCAGAAGAGGTATTTTGGATTCAATACAATTGCAGGTGCGATGCCGACCCGTTTCTTCATCCCGCCACTGAGTTCGGCCGGAAATTTTTTGTTTGCGCCTACCAGGTTCACGCGTTCGAGCACTTCGTTTACACGTTTAATTTTCTGGGCGGTGGTGTCGTTGGTGAACATGTTTAAAGGAAACATCACGTTTTTTTCAACGGTGAGGCTATCGAAGAGGGCTGAACCCTGGAAGAGCATTCCGATTTGTTTGCGTATTTCCTTTTTCTCACCGGTTGCCATGGCGCTGAAGTTGATGCCATCGTAGAGAATTGTTCCACTGTCGGGCTGAAACAATCCCACCAGGCATTTCATGAATACGGTCTTACCGCTTCCACTCGCGCCGATGATCAGGTTGCACTTTCCACCTTCCATGATCGCACTAACGTCGTGGAGGATGGTGTTGCCATTGAAAGATTTTCGTATGTTATGTACTTCTATCATTGCAGTAACAATGCCGCCAGCAGGTAGTCGGCAAACAGGATTGCCACACAACTCACCACAACGGCTTTAGTGCTGGCCCGGCCTATTTCCAACGAGCCTCCCTGCACATGGTAGCCATAAAACGCAGGAATGCTGGAAATGATGAACGAAAAAGTATATCCTTTAACAAGTGCAAAAAACACATTATACGCTAAGAAATTCTGCAGCAGTCCGGTGTCGTACACATTTGGTGCAAGTATACCCGAAGCTACGCCTGCAACCCTTCCACCCCAGATACCGAGCGACATCGAAATCACGATGAGCAGGGGGATCATCATGAGAGCCGCCAGGATTTTGGGTAATACCAGGTAGGTTTTGGTATTGATGCCCATTATTTCAAGCGCGTCGATCTGTTCACTTACCCGCATGTTACCAAGTTCACTGGCAATCTTGCTACCTACCACACCTGCCAGCACTATACACACGAGTGTTGGCGAAAATTCAAGGATCACGGTGTCGCGCACAATCTGGGCTATGGTCGATTTTGGAATTACCGGGCTGGTAAGCTGGTATGCTGTCTGCAGCGCTGAAACCGCACCCATAAAGAATGAGATGATCACCACAATGCCGAGCGAACCAATGCCGATCTCAGAACATTGATGCATGAATTCCTTCCAATACATCTTTGCATTTTCAGGCCTCGAGAACATCCCCTTCATCAACAGTAAATAGCGGCCGAACTCGGTAAAAAAATTCATATCTGTAAGGTGCGGAATACCGCAGGTTCAATATACAATTTAGTTTACGACTGCGAAACAGCTGATTTCTTCCACCAGGTTGAATTTTTCACTTCATTCCTGGCAGAACCTATTGATTTCATCTGTGCATCAATCACCGAAATGGTTGCCATATTTACGATGCTCCTGACAGAGCTACCTAATTGCAACACGTGCACCGGCTTCTTTAATCCCAGCAATATTGGGCCAATGGCATCTGCACCACCTACTTCTTTTAGTAAATTATATGCCACGTTGCCTGCCGCAAGGTTTGGAAAAATAAGTGTATTTACATCCTGATCAACAAGGTCGCTGAATGGATAGTTCTCACGCAACAGTTCTTTGTTGAAGGCCATACTGGCCTGCATTTCACCATCTATAATCAACGAAGGATCCTTTCTCTTCACAATCTCTGTTGCTTCAGCCACCATTCTCGCTTCGGGCGAGTTGCTGCTTCCGAAATTGGAATAACTGAGCATTGCAATGCGTGGAGTTAAGCTGAAGTGTTTTACTTCGTGGGCTACCATCAGTGTGATCTCAGCAAGTTCCTCTGCCGTAGGCGTAAAGTTCACCGTAGTGTCGGCAAGAAAGAGCGGACCTTTTTTCGTGAGCAGCAGGTACATGCCCGCAATCTTTTTGCATCCTTCCTGCATGCCTATAATCTGGATAGCAGGTCTGATCGTGTCAGGATAGTTGCGCGTTAATCCTGAAATCATCGCATCAGCATCTCCCGTTTCAACCATCATCGAACCCCAATGGTTCCTGTTGGTAATCATTTTGCGCGATTCATACCTGTTTACACCACGACGATGACGTTTTCTGAAGAAGATGTCGGCATATTCATTTCGCTTTTCTTCATTTTGCTCAGCCTGAGGATCAATAATAGGAATGTCGTCTATATCAATGGCATTTTCCCTGGCCATTGCGCGGATCTTCCTTTCATTACCTAACAGTATAGGATATGCGATTCCCTCATCGAATGAAATCTGCGCGGCTTTCAGAATTTTTATGTTATCGGCATCGGCAAACACAAGTCGTTTAGGATCCTTACGTGCACGGTTGCCGAGGGCACGGATTACCTGGTTGTCGAGCCCGAGACGTTTATCAAGCTCAATGGCATATTCGCTCCAGTTTTCGATGGTAGATTGTGCTACTCCCGATTCAATGGCAGCTTTTGCCACTGCCGGAGCAATGGTAGAAAGTAATCGCGGATCGAGTGGTTTGGGAATAATGTATGATGGTCCGAATACAAGACCACTGGTATTATAAGCAATGTTTACAATATCCGGCACCGTAGTACGTGCGAGATCAGCAAGGGCATGTACCGCCGCAAGCTTCATGCTTTCGTTGATGGTGGTTGCACGAACATCAAGTGCTCCGCGGAAAATAAACGGGAAACCCAACACATTGTTTACCTGGTTAGGATAATCGCTGCGGCCTGTTGCCATAATCACGTCTTCGCGGGCAGCCATTGCATCATCGTACGTTATTTCCGGATCAGGGTTGGCCATTGCAAATACGATGGGGCGTTTGGCCATACTCTTTACCATCTCTTTAGTGAGCACATTACCCACACTCAGACCGATAAAAACATCGCAGTCTTTCAGCGCATCTGGCAGGCTGATGTCGCGGTCTATAGTTTCAAATTCTTTCTTCTCACCATCCACGTCGGGTCTGCCTTTGTAGATAGCTCCCTTGCGGTCGAACATGATGAAATTTTCGAGCCGTGCGCCCAGGGCGATGTAGAGTTTTACACAGGCCATGGCAGCTGCGCCGGCCCCGTTCACTACAAACCTGACTTTTTCTATTTTCTTCTTCTGGATTTCCAATGCGTTCAGCAGGGCAGCCGCGCTGATGATAGCGGTACCATGCTGGTCGTCGTGCATCACGGGAATATTCATGATCTCGCGAAGCTTCTTCTCGATGTAAAAT